>NZ_BDME01000001.1:0-300000 GCF_002335445.1 Lebetimonas natsushimae
GGCCTGCTACTTATCTCTAAGCTCTCAATCATCTCCATCACGCTCTCTTGCGTTTTGGGAATGAAAGTATATTATATTTTCTCCCCCCTGTCAAGTACTCTTTCCTGTTTTTTTTGAAAAAATTTGAAATTAATGATGGGTTAATGTTATTATTTACTTTTTAAAAGTAAAATTTCAAATTCTAATATATTAATAGGAAAATTTTTTATGAATTTTTTTAATTTTCCTATATCTGCTCTTACATTTCCGGAAACTCCTGAATATTTTATATATTCTAAAAGTTTCACAGGATTATCAAAATTTAATACATAGTTTAATATTTTGATTTCAGGATTTAAAATTTGAGAACTTTTTAAAATTTTTTCTTTTGAATAAATCGGAGATTGAATTCCGAGATAATTATGTAATAATTTAAAAGTATTAGAACTAAAAACAGCTAACAAATAATTTTTATTTAAATTTTTAATTTCTTTAAAAACAAAATCTAAATCTTTTGCCCACTGAAGAGCTGAAAAAGAGATAATCTGTTCAAAATCATATTTTTTAATCTCATTAAAACATTCTTTTGTATTAAAATCTAATTTTAATGTTTTACAGGGGTGAAGTTGAAGCATTTTTTCACTTATATCGATTCCTAAATAAAAATCAAATTTTTTATATTTACAAATAATCCCATTTCCGCATCCCAAATCAATCACTTTTTCTTTAACAAAAGGCAAACAATTTTCAATTATTTTTTTTTGTATTAAATTATACTCAGAATAAGTATGTGCAAATTTATCAAAATTCATTTTCTCTTTTTTGTTATAATTCTATCAAAAAAGGTAAAAAATGACATCAGTTTTATTTATAGTGCAAATTGTTTTAGTTATTGCAATCGTAATTTTAGTATTACTTCAAAAATCTCAGTCTATGGGACTTGGGGCTTATTCAAGTTCTAATGAAAGCGTATTTGGTGCAAAAGGGCCTATGAATTTTTTAGCAAAACTAACCATTACTTTAGGGTTTTTATTTGTATTAAATACCTTAACTCTGACATACTTATATAATAAACAGGCAAACACTTCTGTGGTGAATGAAGTTAAAATTCCTAAATCAGCCCCACTACCTCCCGCACCTGTAAAATGAGATTTTTTCTTTTTTTTCTGCCCATTTTACTTTTTGCAGAAGCCCATATTTTTGTACTTCACAGAATCAACGACCCCAGGCACTCTTATACAAACACTTCAACTGCAGAACTTGAAAAATATTTTAAATATATAAAAAGCCATAATTATAAAGCAATAAAACTATCAACTCTTATAAAAAAGATAAAAAATAAAGAAAACATTGACAATTACGTTGTTTTTACAATAGATGACAATTATAAAAGTTTTTATATAAACGGACTTCCTTTATTTAAAAAAAACAATATCCCTTTTACACTTTTTGTATATACCCAGGCAACTGAAGGAAAATGGGGGGATTTTATGACCTGGGACATGGTAAGAGAATGTGCCAAATATGGAGAACTTGGAGTACACAGCTATGCCCATCCACATCTTCCAAAACTCAGCAATCAAGAAATAAAAGAAGATACATTTAAAGCTATAAATTTATTTAAAAAAAGAATAGGCTATGTGCCTGATATGTATGCATATCCGTATGGAGAATATGATGATAGAGTAAAAAATATAATTTCAAAATATTTTAAAATTATTGCCAATCAAAATCCGGGAGCAATTGACCTAACTACACCTATTAATGATTTAGACAGAATCGCTTTAACCGGAAAAGTAAATATTGCTAAAAAATTAAAATTTAAAAGACTTCATATAAAAAATTTGGTTATACAAAGAAATAAAAATCTAATTCAAAAAATTTCAGGGAAAATTCAGGAAAATCTTTCTTATGTAAATATTTATCTCACAGATTTCGGTTGGAAATACCATATAAAAGTTAAAAATCACAAATTCAGTTTTTATCCTGATTTTAAACTCAAAAGATTTAGAAACAGGGTTATCATAAGGTATAATTATAAAATCTTTTCAAGAATGATAATAAAATATTAAGGAGGAATTATGGAAAAAGTTTATGAATTTGCAAAAGACCATATGCAAAAAAGTATCGATGTATTAAAAAAAGATTTAAACACACTAAGGACTGGTAAGGTGTCTATACATGTGCTTGACGGAGTCAAAGTTGAATATTACGGAACACCGACCCCACTTAATCAGGTAGCAAACATAAATGCTGTTGATGCTACAACAATTGTGGTTCAGCCTTGGGATAAATCAATAATTAAAGATATTGAAAAAGCAATCCAAGAGGCAAATGTCGGTGCTAATCCGAATAACGACGGAGATACAATTAAAATGTATTTTCCCCCAATGACAGAGGAAGAAAGAAAAAAACAGGCTAAAAAAGCTAAAGAATTTGCTGAAAAAGCAAAAATTGCAATCAGAAACGTAAGACGCGAAGCAAATGATAAAATTAAAAAAATGTTTAAAGACAAAGAAATCACTGAAGATGATGAAAGAAGAGGACTTGAAAAAGTTCAAGAAATTACTGATAACTTTATAGCGAAAGTAGATGAAACAGTAAATAAAAAAATTGATGAAGTTATGAAAGTATAAAAAATGAATGTAAAAGATATTTATGAAAAACATGGAGCCTTACTTAAAGGTCATTTTCTTTTAAGCAGTGGAAAACACAGCCCTTATTATCTACAAAGTGCAAGAGTTTTAGAATATCCAGAAGTTGCAGAAGAGTTGGCAAAAGCTCTTGCAAAAGAGATTATAGAAGCAGGAATCAAAGTAGATACAGTATGTTCTCCTGCTATAGGGGGTCTTTTAGCAGGATATGAACTGGCACGTGCTCTTGGAGTTAGATTTATTTTTACTGAAAGAGTTCAGGGTGAAATGACTTTAAGAAGAGGATTTGAAGTAAAAGAAGGAGAAAAAGTATTAATCTGTGAAGATATTATCACTACCGGCGGTTCGGCAATGGAAGCCGCAAGGGAAATTGAAAAAAGGGGAGGAGAGGTTGTGGCATTTGCCGCAATTGCCAACAGAGGCGTATGTAAAAGAGTAAACGGAAAAACCACAAGAAAACCTGAATGTAAGTTACCGAAAAACAAACCTCTTTTTGCACTTGAAGATTTTGAATTTGATGTATACGAACCAGATGAATGTCCAATGTGTAAAGAAGGAAGCAAACCGATTAAACCCGGTAGCAGGGGAAATTAATGTCCTGTCCCCTTTGTAATTCTGAAAATGAAAATATTATTTACAAAGATGCTTTTTTTAGAATTATTTTAGTAGATGAAATTCCGGGTTACATAAGAATCATTACCCAAAAACATATTAAAGAATTTAGCGAACTAAGCGATGAAGAAGCTGTAAAACTTACATTAATTATAAAAAATCTGGAAAAAGAAATTTTAAAGACACTAAAACCTGATAAAATTAACATTGCAGTACTTGGAAATATGGTACCGCATTTGCACATCCATGTAATTCCGAGATACGTTAACGACCCGTGGTGGCCGGATGCCACTTTTTGTGCTAAAAAGAGAGAATTCATTTATCCTCCTTTTAATGCGGAAAAATATAAAGATACCCTCCTTCAATGTCTAAAGAATTTATCACTTTAAGTCTTTTTTATTTCCTCTTTTTTGCCCTTATAGGCGATTATGTAATTTTTATGCCAAAAATGTATTCAAACTTTTTTACTCCTGCACAAATTGGAATTATTTTTTCAATGCTTCCAATTGCCAGATTTTTAACACCGTTTTTATTTTTTAAACTAACTATCAATAAAACAACTTTTTTAATTTCTTTAATAATTTCTACTTTAGCCGCTTTTTTATTACTTAGCCACAATTTTTCCATTATCTTAACGGCATTTTTTTTCATCGGAGCAAGTTTTAGTGTTATTTTCCCGTATATTGAATCAATTGCCATTGAAAAACTAAAGGAAAAATACGGCCAGGCAAGGGTTTTTGGAAGTTTCGGCTTTATGCTTTTTGGAATTATTTTTTCATATTTTAAAATTAATTTCATTTATGTGTTTATCATTTTAATAATATTAACAAATATAACATCCTTATATTTTTTGGAAGACAAATCTGTAAAAAAAGAAAAAGAATCTATAAATTTTTTAATCGCATGGAAATTTTGGTTGGCTTTAATTTTAATGCAAATCAGTTTTGGAGGATTTTATAATTTTTTTACTATTTATAATTTAAATCATCACATTCCAAAAGAAATAAACGGCTGGCTCTGGGCAATTGGGGTAATTGCGGAAATCGGAATTTTCTTGATTCAACATAAATTTATTAAAAAATTTCACCCTCTTTTTTGGATTAAACTGTCTATTTTATTAACATCAATCAGATGGTTCATGCTTTATATTTTCGCAGGAAAAGTAATTTTTATAGCTCTGTCCCAATTAATTCATGCCTTTTCATTTGCGATTTTTCATACTTCAGCCCTTCTTTATTTATCAAAGATTTATAAAAACAAAACGCTGGCCCAACAGTTTTACGCAGGAATCGGTTACGGCTTGGCGGCATTTTTGGGAAGCATAATTTCAGGATGGCTTTACGGGGAACATTTATTTTTGTATGAAAGCGTAATTGCAATACTAGGATTTTTGATTATGCTATAATTAAGCAAAAAGGTTTTTATGTTACCTAAAAAGATTTATGACAGAAAAATTAAACTTAATTTTGAAAACACTTTAATTACTGGACCAAAAGGGGTAGGTAAAACATTTTTAATTTTTAATTTTTTAAAAACTTTTAAAGGTACTTATGAATATTATGATTTTTCAGATTACAGGGAAAAACAGTTTAAATTTGATGCGGATTTAATCATTTTTGACAATTTTGACTTTTCAATTGAAATCCCTGATAAAATAACTTTTATTACTTCAAATGAAAATATAAATTTAGAAAATTTTAAAAAAATAGAATTAAGACCTCTTGATTTTGAAGAATTTTATGCATTTGAAAAACTTTCATCCCCTACCCATGCATTTGACAAATTTTTAAAATTTGGAAATTTTGCAAAAAATGCTTTTGTAGAAGATTATTTTAAAGAGGAATATTTAAAAGAAACCTTTGAATTATTGCCGTACAATAAAGAAATCTTAAAATTTTTCTTTTCACATATTGGAGAAAAATTAACCTTGTATCAAATATTCCAAATATTAAAAAAAAGAATAAAAATAAGTAAAGACAGTTTTTATAAAACAACAAATGAATTAATAAAAAATAAAATAATTTATGAAGTTGAAAAATTTAACGCCCCAAAATCTCCTAAAAAATTTTTTGCTTATAATTTTGCATTTAAAGATATCCTTACAAATAAAAAAAATCTTTTACATAAATTTGAAAATATGATCTTTTTGGAACTTAATGAAAAAAAAATCTATTATAAAGATACTCTTAATTTTTATCTGCCCCAAAAAGAGATGGGAATTCTTGTTATGCCTTTTGCAAACGAAGATGCTATAATAGAAAAATTAGATAAAGTCACTGATGTAAAAAAAATTGAAGTTATTACAATTTCTAATGAAATTGAAATAAAACATAAAAATTTTGAAGTGGAGGTAATACCGTTTTGGCAATGGAGATTTGCGGAATAGATGAGGCGGGTAGAGGACCGATAGCCGGGCCATTGGTGGTAGCAGGATGCATGTTTAAATGGAAAATGGATAATGGGAAATTAAAAATAAAAAATGAAAAAATAGATATTGAAAATATTTTAGAAGAAATTAAGGATTCTAAAAGATTAAATGCCATCAAAAGAGAAAAGCTGTTTGAAATAATAAAAGAAATTTGTATTTACCATATAGTTTGGGTTGATAATAAAACTATTGATAAAAAAGGGCTTTCATTTGCCATAAACTATTCCCTTAAGGAGATAAAAAATAATATTAAAGCTAAAAAATATTTGTTTGATGGAAACAGCAGTTTTGGAGTAGATGGAATAGAAACAATAATTAAAGGTGATAGTAAAATAAAAGAAATTGCCGCTGCAAGTATTTTGGCAAAAGTCAGCCGAGACCAGTATATGATAGAAATTTCCGATAAATATCCTGAATATAACTTTAAAAAACATAAAGGTTATATTACAAAAGAACACATTGAAGAAATTAAAAAATACGGATTCAGTGACATTCACAGAATTAGTTATAAATTAAAAGCTCTTGAACCTACACTATTTTAGGAGAATTATGAAAAAAATTTTTATTAATATTTTATTTTTTGCTTATTTAAATGCAGCATTTCCCAACTGGTATTATAAAATCAAAAACATTCAACAACAAAAAAAAGCATTTGTGGAAATTATGTTACCCCTAATTCAAACAGAAAATCAAAAAATATCAGCTTTAAGAAAAAAAATTATAAAAATATTTAACGATCCTAATTTAATGTTGAATCCCAAAGAAATCGGCTTTTTAGCCAAAATTGCAAAAAAATACAAAATAAAAAACATTTTAGATAAGACTGAATATCTAAAAAAAATAGATACTATCCCCCCTTCCCTTGCATTAGCACAAGCAGCAATTGAAAGCGGCTGGGGAAAAAGCAGATTTGTCAGACTCGCAAATAATATTTTTGGTCATTGGGAATATTCAAATAAAGGTATCCAGCCAAAAAGCAAATATGAAAATATCGATATTAATTATTCTTTAAAAGTATTTCCAAGTCTTGAAGATTCAATCAGGGCCTATATGCTTAATCTTAACAGAAACCCCGCCTATAAGGAATTTAGAAATGTCAGATTTTACTATAAACTTAACAATAAAAAATTTACCGGAACAATTGCTGCTAACACTATGAAACTTTACTCCCAAAAAAGAGATGAATATGTTAAGCTCTTAAAAACAATGATAACTTTAAATCACTGGGAAAAATTTGATAAATAAATTTTTGTCATTTAAATATCATTTAAAATGATTAAAATATTATTAATAAAAAAAAGGAGATCCAATGGATAAATACATTAATTTGGCAACACAGTGGGGAATAAAAATACTCGGAGCCATTGTTATTTACATAATAGGTAAATGGCTTGCTAAAATTGTTACAAATATCATTAAAAAACTCTTAGAAAAAACTAATACAGATGTGACCTTAATTAAATTTTTAGGTAATTTAACTTATGTAGGTTTATTAATTTTAGTGATACTCGCAGCCCTCGGGACATTAGGTGTTGACACATCTTCATTTGCTGCAATTATTGCAGGTGCGGGTTTGGCCGTAGGTATGGCGCTTAAAGACAATATTTCTAATTTTGGAGCAGGTGTGTTAATTTTGATGTTAAGGCCCTTTAAAGTGGGGGATTTTGTAGAAATTGCAGGAACATCTGGTACAGTGGATGAAATAGGGATTTTTAATACTACTTTAAAAACAGGGGATAACAGAGTGATTATTATCCCAAACAATAATATAATAGGAAATAATATAATTAATTATTCAAAAGAAAAAATAAGAAGAATTGATTTAGTAATAGGTGTGGGATATGAAGACGATTTAAAACTTGTAAAATCAACTTTGGAAGAAATTTTAAATAACCATCCGAAAATATTAAAAGAACCGGCTCCAACTGTGGCGCTCGCAGAACTTGCTGATAGCAGCATAAATTTCAATGTAAGACCGTGGGTTAAAAGTGAAGATTACTGGAATGTCAGAAGTGAACTACTTGAAAAAATTAAAGAAACTTTTGATAAAAAAAACATTAATATCCCTTATCCTCAAATGGATGTACATGTAGACCAAAAAGCGGCTTAACTCCCGCTTTTTATAAAATTTTTTATATTTTCATAAATTCCCTGCATCAATTCATTTCTTGCCTCTATACTTGTCCAGGCAACATGAGGAGTTAATAAAACTTTATTACTTTTTAAAAGTGGATTATCTGAATTAATCGGTTCTTTTTCAAAAACATCAAGCCCTACAAAAATATCATTTTTTTCTAAAATTTTTGCCAAATCTCTCTCATTTATTATTCCACCTCTTCCAACATTTATTAAAATAGTGCCATCTTGAATTAATGATAATTTTTCAAGATTGAGTAAATTTTTGGTATTTTCATTTAAAGGTGCATGAATTGTGATAATTTTTGAAGTTTTAAGTAAAGTGTCCAAATCAACTTTTTTAAATTCGTCTGAATTGTTTTTTCCGCTTGTTGAATAATAAACAACCTCAGCCCCAAAAGCTTTAGCTAATCTTGCCACATTTTTTCCAATTTCACCAAGCCCTATTATTCCCCATCTTTTACCTTTTATCTCGAACCAGTTTTGAATATGGGTAAATATTTTTGAATTAGGATATTCACTTCTTGTGTATTTGTCAAAATAACAAATTTTATTTATTAACCCCAAAACCAAAGCAAAAGTATGCTGAACCACAGCATTAGTAGAATATCCGGCCACATTCCTTACAACTATCCCTTTCTTTTTAGCATACTCCAGATCAACATTATTCATCCCCGTTGCCGCAATTTGAATAAATTTAAGTTTAGATGCATTATCCATAACATTTTTATCAATTACAAACTTGTTAGTTACTACAATATCCGCATCTTTAATTCTTTCAATTACCTCATCCCTCTCTGTTATCTGATAAATCACAACCTCTCCAAACTCTTTAAATCTTTCAAAATCAACATTTCCAAGAGTCAAAGCATCTAAAAAAACTATTTTCATCTTCTTCCTTTGGTATAATTTCTAAAAAAGGGGCTCTATGAGATATATTTTACTATTTTTTTTAATAATTTCAGTTAATGCAAAAACCCTAATCGCAATATATGAGGCAAAATACGGAATTTTTGGAACAATTGCCACTGCAAAAGGAATTTTTGAGCGAAATGCAACAAATTATAAAATAGATACCACAGTAAAAACAAAAGGTTTAGCGGCTGCATTAACTAAACATATGGTTCAAAAATATACTAGTATTGGAATAATTAAAAACAATATGCTTATTCCGTTAAAATATATAACTTATAGAAAAAAAGGAAATAAAGAATATAAAAGAATCTATTATTTTGACCACAAAAATAAAATTATCATAAGAAAAAAATATTTTAACAATAAATTTGACGGAAAAGAAAAATTTGACTATTACGCTCCGCAGGATGTTTTAAGCCTTTACTTTAACCTGCCACATCTATTAAAAAATAAAAAAACTTATACATTTTTTGCACTCGGTGCTAGAAAAAGTGACGGAAGAGTTGACGTTAACTTTTGTAAAAAAAATATATTTAATGAAAAAGGAATCTGTATAAAAGGAAATTTATACAACAAAGTTTTTGCCGGAGACAGAGGGATAGTGTATTTACTAATTAATCCCAATAACTGGGTAACATTAAAAGGTATAGTAAAAAATGTATTAAAAATCGGGGACTTAAAAGGAAAAATTATATACTTTAAACAAGTCCCTTAGTTTCTAAATATTTAGTATCATAATTATTGTTTAAAAAGTCTTCATTTTCAAGCATTTTTAAATGAAACGGTATTGATGTTTTAATTCCGCTTATTTGAAATTCTTTTAGAGCTTCTTTCATAACTTCAATAGCTTCGTTTCTGTCTTTTCCGTAAGTTATAACTTTTGCAATTAAACTGTCATAATACGGAGGAATAATATATCCAGAATAAATATGGGTATCAACCCTCACATCTTTTCCGCCCGGAATATAAAGTTTTTGAATTTTTCCAGGGGAAGGGATAAATTTTTCAGGATCTTCCGCCAATATTCTGCACTCAATCGCATGGCCTTTTAAGTTTATTTCATCTTGAGACGGAATTTTATCCCCTTCTTCGACTCTTATCATCCACTCAACCAAATCAAGTCCGCTTACCATTTCACTTACGGGATGTTCAACCTGAAGTCTTGTATTCATTTCCATAAAATAGAAATTTAAATTTTTATCTACCAAAAATTCAATAGTTCCCGCTGAATAATAACCAATTGCTTTTGCTGCCCTAACGGCAGTTTCATGAAGCTTTTTTCTTGTATTTTCATCTAAGATAACGGCAGGTGACTCTTCAATTAATTTTTGATGCCTTCTTTGAAGCGAACAGTCCCTTTCCCCCAAATGAATTACATTTCCGTGTTTATCCCCTAAGATTTGAACCTCAATGTGACGAGGTTTTTCAATATATTTTTCCATATAAATGGTTGGATCTCCAAAAGCGCTCTGGGCTTCTGAACTTGCAGCCAAAAATGCATTTTCAAGATAACTTTCATCCTCTACCACCCTCATTCCTCTTCCACCGCCGCCGCTTGCGGCTTTAAGTATTACAGGATAACCAATTTCACGTGCAACTTTTTTAGCCTCCTCCACATCTTTTATAGCACCCTCACTTCCGGGAATTACAGGTACCCCCGCTTTTTTCATAACTTCTTTAGCTTTTGACTTATCCGCCATAAGTTCCATTACTTCTAAACTTGGACCTATAAAACCTATATTATGCGCTTTACATATCTCCACGAATGTCTGATTTTCACTTAAAAATCCGTACCCAGGAAAAATTGCATCACATTCTGTCATTTCAGCTGCAGTCAAAATTGCCGGAATATTAAGATAACTTTCACTACTTTTTGCAGGTCCAACACAAACACCACCGTCTGCAAATTTCAAATAAATAGCATCTCTGTCGGCAGTAGAATATATACAAACCGCTTCTTTTTTTAATTTATGAATGGCTCTGATTGCCCTAAGTGTAATTTCTCCCCTGTTAGCAATTAAAATTCTTTTCATAATTTTTTAACCTTAAAAAGTGGAGTGTCAAATTCAACAGGCTGTCCGTCTTCTACTAAAATATCCAGTATCTCACAGTCAAATTCCGCTTCAAGTTCATTCATTATTTTCATTGCTTCAATAATACATAGGGTCTGCCCTTTTTTTACTTTATCCCCAACTTTTACATAAGGTGGTGAATCGGGACTAGGAGCCTGATAAAAAGTACCTACCATTGGAGAGGTGATAAGTTCCCCTTCCACTTCACATTCAGGTTTAGCTTCAACTTTTTGGACAGCTTTCGGTGCTTCAACAGGAACAGGAGTTTGAACTGCTGTAGCAGGTGCAGCTTTTGCAGATTTATCTAAAAAAATTCTAAATTCTTCATTTTCAAATTCTAACACATTTGCCTTTGAATTATCAAAAATTTCAATTATCTTTTTTAAAGTTTTTACATCCATAATATATACTCCTTAATGCTTTTTAAAATGATAACATAAATTTGATATAATTTTAAATATTCAATAAAGGATAATAATGGGTGTAAAATCAGATAAATGGATAAGAACAATGGCCAAAGAATTTGGTATGATAACCCCATTTGAAGAAAAACAGGTCAGACAAAACACTATAAGTTACGGGGTAAGTTCCTACGGATACGATATAAGGGTAAGTGATGAATTTATGGTATTTACCAATATAAATTCAACTATAGTAGACCCTAAAAATTTCGATGAAAAAAATGTTGTCAAAATTAAAGGAGACTGTATAATTCCTCCAAATTCATTTGCCTTGTGCAGAAGTGTGGAATATTTTAAAATGCCAAGGGATGTGCTTGCTATTTGTGTAGGAAAATCCACATACGCCAGATGCGGAATTATTGTAAATGTAACACCGATTGAACCTGAATGGGAGGGGCATATTACTATTGAAATAAGCAATACCACCCCTCTTCCCGCAAAAATATATGCAAACGAAGGGATTGCCCAGCTTATATTTTTAAGTGCTGATGATGAAATGTGTGAAATTAGCTATGCGGACAAAAAAGGCAAATATCACGGACAGATAGGAATCACACTTCCTAAAGTGGACAGATAAAATGGGAAATAAAAAAGAAATGAAATTATGTATAGCCCTTGACTTGCCAAACAAAAAAGAAAATTTAAAATTAGCTGAAAAAATCAGTGAAAATGCAAATGATATATGGTTAAAGGTCGGATTTAGAAGTTATATAAGGGACGGAAACGAATTTTTAAAAGAATTAAAAAACCTCGGATTTAATATATTTTTAGACTTAAAATTGTATGATATCCCAAACACCATGGCTGATGCGGCAGAGGAGATTGCAAAACATGAAATTGATATGTTTAATGTACATGCAAGTGCTGGTGAAAGAGCAATGAAAGAAGTAATGAAAAGAATTTCAAAATTTAAAAAAAGACCGTTAGTTTTAGCAGTAACAGCCTTAACCAGTTTTTCAAATGATGAATTTAAAAAAATTTATAATGACGATATTGAAAACAAAGCGAAAGAATTTGCTGAAATGGCTTTTAATGCCGGCCTTGACGGAGTGGTCTGTTCAGCATATGAAAGTAAAATGATAAAAGAAATCACAGATAAAAACTTTTTAACCCTGACTCCTGGCATAAGACCTTTTGGAGAAAATGCGGGAGACCAAAAAAGGGTGGCAGACATAGATTTTGCTAAAGAAAATTTAGTTGATTTCATAGTTGTTGGAAGACCGGTTTATAAAGATAAAAATCCAAAAGAAAAAGTAGAAAAAATTTTAGAAAAACTCAAGGAGATTTAATGAAAAAACTGTTTTTAAGTTTAGGTATAGTTATCAGTCTATTTGCAAGTGATAAATTACTATCGCAAAATGAATTAAACAATGTATTAAAATCAAGTATTCTTTATCCAAGATTATCACAAGATATTAAAAAAGGCATTATAAAGGTCAGAGGTGTTAAAAAAAACGGATTTTACATAATTAATATTCAGACTAAAAGAGGGGCCGGAAATATATATATAACAGCGGACAAAAAATATACAATAATCGGAAGAATAATAAATAATAAAAACGGCAACACATTACAAGGTAATTTTCCGGTAAATAAAAAAATAGTTACCGAAGGTGTATCATTTACTTTTGGAAAAGGAAAAAAAGATTTATACGTTGTAACAGACCCAGAGTGTCCGTTCTGCAGAATGATGGAGAAAAAAACAAAAGATAACCTGTCAAAAAATTACAGAGTTCATGTGATTTTATTTCCACTTCCTTTTCATAAAGATGCAAAAAATATGAGCTGCTATATTTTAGCCGGTAAAACAGATAAAGAAAAAGCTAAAAGATTTAAAGAAACTCTACTTGGCGGAAATGAGTGGAAAAATTACAAACCAAGCAAAATTGAACTTCAAAAATGTATGCAAGCACTTGAAAAATCAAAAAAAGCGGCAAATGAACTTCAGGCAAGAGGAACTCCAAGTGTATATGATAAAAATTTCAATTCAGTTGAATGGCCAAGTTTAATTAAGGATAAAAAATGAGTTTTATTGACGCCACTCTTTGTGCAAGCTTAAAAATAATCAGGGCACTTCATGAAGAAGAGAATATTTTCGAAGAAAAAGGTATAGGATTCGGGGGAGACAGAAGTTTAAAAATAGATTTATTGGCAGAAGAGTTTTTTATAAAGGCATTAAGCCATTATGGCAATATTTTTTCAGAAGAGAGAGGTTTTATAGATAACGGCAAAAATAAAAAAATAATAATTGATCCAATTGATGGAAGTTATAACGTATCAAACCATATTCCTTATTTTGGATGCAGCGTTTATCTGGAAAATGAAGCGGCGGTGGTGGTAAATTTAAGCAACGGGGATTATTTTGTAAAAGATAAAAACGGCAAAAGATTTGAAAATCTTTTTAGAAAACCGTTTCAATCAAATTATCGTCACGATGTTATTCTTTTTGAAAAAGCATATAAAAATCCTGATATTGTTGCAAAACTTAACAAACATAACTTAAAATTCAGAGCACCTGGGGCACTTAGTTTATCTTTATGTTATGGAGAATTTTCAAAAGCAGTGATTTACAAAGGTGAAATAAGAGAATTTGATATAGCGGCGGCAAGATTTTATAATAGTGAGTGTTTCTGGTATTTTGAAAATGATTTAATCTTAATGGCTCCAAAGAAAAAAGATTTAGAAGAAGTTCTTTCAATTATAAAGGAATAAAAATGGGATTTAGTAATTTTTTGAAAAAATTTAAAAAACCTCATCCAAAAAAAGATGAAAGCAGCAACTGGATAAAATGCCCTGCATGCGGAGCTATCAGTTTTTATAAAGAAGTTCAAAAGCAGAACAATACCTGTCCAAAATGCGGATATCACTTTAGAATGAGCGCAATTGATAGAATCAATCTGCTCGCAGATGAGGGCACTTTTGTTGAATATGACAAAAATTTAAAACCAAACGACCCGCTTAATTTTGTAGATAAAAAAAGTTATAAAAAAAGAATAGAAGAAAACAGTAAAAAAACAGGCAATTATTCTTCCGTTATAAGCGGAGAATGCACGATAAATTCCATATTAGCACAGCTTGTTGTTTTTGATTTTAATTTTATGGGAGGAAGTCTTGGAAGCGTTGAGGGAGAAAAGATAGTAAGAGCAGTAAAAAGAGCAATTGAAAAAAAATGCGGCCTTGTAATCGTATCAACCAGCGGCGGGGCAAGAATGCAGGAGAGCACTTTTTCACTTATGCAGATGGCAAAAACTTCAGCAGCATTAGCCAGCTTAGCGGAGCACAAATTACCTTATATTTCAGTTTTAACAGACCCGACTTTTGGAGGGGTCAGCGCTTCATTTGCATTTTTAGGGGATTTTATTATTGCAGAACCGGGAGCAATGATTGGATTTGCCGGACCTAGGGTCATTAAACAAACTATTGGGGAAGATTTACCTGAAGGCTTTCAAAGAGCTGAATTCTTATTAGAACACGGTCTTATTGATATGGTAATTAAAAGAAACGAACTTAAAAAAACTATCGGAGATTTATTAAAATATACCCTAAAGAGCGCTTCTTGATTTATGCGCTTCTCGATTGGGACTGCTTACAAAAATACAATATCTCCATTAAGGATTTCTGTAAAAGTGCCAAAGGATTAAAAGCAAAATATCTCCAATACAGGGATAAAAATTCTTCACTTGAAAAAAAGCTGCAAAGAATTAAAGAAATAAGAAAATACTGGAAAAAAACGTTAATAGTAAATGACACAATTGAGCTTTTAGCTTTTGCAGACGGTATTCATATAGGACAGGAAGACCTTGAAAATTTATGTAAAAAATTTCAACTATCTAAAAAAGAAGTTATTGAAAATCTTAAAAACGGAAAACTATTACAATGGAAAATGGATAATGTAAAATGTAAAATTGATAGTAAAAAATTAAAAATGAAAAATGATTCTCCATTCTCCATTCTCCATTCTCCATTTATAGTAGGTCTTTCCACCCATAACAGAGAAGAGATACTTGAAGCTAATAAACTTCCGCTTGATTATATAGGGCTTGGGGCTTACAGACCAACTCAGACAAAAGATACCTCAAATATTTTAGGAAAAAAAATTATTAATCTTATAAAATATTCTTATCATCATGTAGCTGTTATAGGAGGAGTTAAAATTTATGATAAAATTCCGGCTATAAAAGTTATAGGAAGTGATATATGCAGATTAACGTCTATTCAATCGAAAAAAAAGAAGATTTTAAAAAAGAAATTGAAGAATTTATAAAAAAATCTCGTCCATTTGCAGATGTTAAAAATATAACTCTTTATTCTAAAAATCTTTCTAAAACAAATAGTCCACAAAAAGAGTATTCAAATATTTTTGAAAAATATACAAAAGACGGTTTTAATATTATATTAACTCCCGATGGAAAACTTATGGATTCCACAGAATTTTCAAAACTATTTGAATACCCAAAAATTAATTTTTTCATAGGAGGTGCATGGGGGTTTGATGAAGACTTCAAAAAAAAAGGGATTAATATTTCATTAACACCTTTAACACTCAGCCATAAAATAGCAAAAATAGTTTTATTCGAGCAAATTTACAGAGCTCTTACTATAAAAAATAACCATCCATATCATAAATAAGGAGAAAGAATGACTATGAACAACTATCATATTTTTAAAGAAAAACTTCTTGAGAGAAAAAATGAAATCATTAAAATATTAAATGATTTGACAAATGAAATAAAAGAACTGACATGCAGCGAAGTATGTGATGAAGGTGATGAAGCTATGAGTGCAATGGACAGTGGAAGAAAACAGCAAATTTATATTACCTTAAAAAATGAGCTTGAAGAAATCGATATAGCTCTTAAAAAAATAGACGAAGGAACTTATGGAATTTGCGAAATGTGTGAAGAACCTATTAATAAAGATAGACTTTTAGTAAAACCATATGCAAAATATTGTATAATTTGTAGGGAAATCATAGAAAAAGAAGGAAAAAACAAAAAATGAAGAAATATTCTATTTTCAGTATTATTTTTATAGCTTTAATAGCGCTTTTTGTTTATATGGAAGATAATTCAACCACAACATTCAGCATTTTTGGAATTAATCTATCAATTCCAAATGCTGTATGGGTAGCGATATTTTTAGGATTATTTTACATTTTATCCATTCTATTTTTTGTTTTTATCCATTTACAAAACTTTTTTTATAAAAAGAATATCCAAAAAGATATAGAAATTATGATTAATAATATTAAAAATGCAGTCCTTTATAAAAACAATATAAAAGATGTAAAAATCCTCAAATATTGCAACAATTTTGTAAAAAACATAAAAGGTTTGGAAATTGAACCAAATCCCACTGAAAAATTTGAATTCTTTGAAGACATTAAAAAACTTAAAAATGGAGAAACTATAGAAATCAGCAAATATAAACTTGATGAAAACAATCCATGGTTTATTTTAAATGTAAAAAACAGAATCAAAAATGATGAAAAATACGCTAAAGAAGTATTAAAAAGATTTAAAAATGAAGAACTAAAAAGAGAGGCTTTTTGTATTTTTGCTAAAACAGCCCCGATTTCAGAAATTTTAAAATATGACTATCCAATCACAAAAGATATCATTTTAGCCCATATCAAAGATGAAGACTTAAAAAAATTAATAGAAAAAGTAAAACTTGATAAATTTGAAGAAATAGAAATTGCAAAAGCGATTTACGCCACCAGAACGCCTGATGAAGAATTAGATTTAACTGCTCCTCTTCCTTATGCAAATGCATATCTCGCTTTAAAATACGAACACATAGAAAAAGCAAAAAAAATTATAGAAGAACATTCTCTTAAACTTTTTGAATACTTGATAAAACTCAAAGAATGCGGTCTTAAAGTTGAGGTAGATGAATATCTTAACGCAATCACCTAAATTTTTTTTAGCCCCTCTTGCCGGTTACACAGACTTACCTTTCAGAAGCGTTGTGAAAAAATTCGGATGCGATTTAACCTTTTCAGAAATGATAAATGTAAATGCCATTGCATATAATAATCAAAAAACAAAAAAAATGATGCAAAAATCACCGCTTGAAAAACCGTATTTTATCCAGTTAGCGGCAAACAACACTGAAAATGCAATAAAAGCGGTTGAAATGATAAATGAAAATGATGAAATTGACGGAATTGACATTAATCTTGGATGTCCTGTAAACAAAGCCAGGAGAAGCGGATTTGGAGGAGTTTTACTTAAAGATGAAAACAAAGAATTATTAAAAGACATAGTTTCAGCCATTGTAAAAACATCAAAAAAACCTGTAAGTGCAAAAATACGTCTGGGATTTGATGAAATAGTGGCCATTGAGAGAGCCAAAATGTTGGAAGATTTAGGAATTGAATTTTTAACAGTTCACGGCAGAACAGTTAAACAGATGTATAAAGGCGAAGCAAACTATGAGGAAATAAAAAAAGTAGTGGAGGCTGTAAATGTTCCGGTAATTGCAAACGGGGATATTACAGATTATCAAAAAGCAAAATACGTGTTAGATTATACAGGTGCCGCAGGAGTCGCAATAGGAAGGGGTGCGGTAGGAAAACCCTGGATTTTTCTTGAAATGAAACAAAAAGGTGAAATTACAAAAGGACAAAAAAAAGAAGTTATACTTGAACATCTAAAACAGATGCACAATTTTTATGGAGATTACGGAGTAATTTTATTTAGAAAACATGCTCATGCCTATTCAAAAGGAATAGAAAAAGCCAGCGAATTTAGAAGTAAAATGAACAGTGTTACGGATTTTAATGAAGCAATTAAGCTTATTGAGGAGTATTTTTAATGTTTAACGGACTGATACGAGAAATTGGAAAAATAAAAAGCAACAGTCACAATAAATTAAGAATCATTTCAAAACTTACACCTCAAATTGGAGATTCAATAGCTGTAAACGGTGCGTGCCTGACTGTCACTAAAATTTTTCCCGACGGATTTGAAGTGGAGCTCTCACCTGAAACCCAAAAAAAAGTTGCAATTGAAAATTATCAAAGCGGTAAAAAAGTACATTTGGAAGAAGCCCTTCGTTTCGGAGACAAAATAGACGGACATTTAATTCAGGGACATATTGATGCCATTGGGGAAATACTTGAAATTAAAAAAAACAGAAATTCGTATGACATTGTTATAAAAACAGATCCCAAAATTATGAAATATATTGCCGAAAAAGGATCTATTGCAATAGACGGAGTAAGTTTAACAGTAAATGATGTTTTTTCTGACAGATTCAGACTTACCATTATCCCCCACACCTTCGAAAACACCCTCTTTAAAGAATATAAAATCCACCAAAAAGTGAATATAGAAACAGATTTGTTTGCCAGATATATATACAATATGTTAAAAAAAGATAAAAACAGTTTTGATGAAATTTTAGCCTGGTGGTAATATATTATTATATTAAGGAAAATTTAAGAAATTTAATTTTTTAACCCCATTTTAATAAAAAAGATTTATACTTATAAAGAACAAAAACTTTTAAGGAGAGGTTATGAAAAAATTAATGTTAAGTTTGAGTTTGGCTGCCGCACTGTTTGCAGGTCATATAAATATAAAGAGTGATAATTCTGTATTAAACAGGGTTGCACCAAATCAAAACCAGGTAATATCATTTGCACCTATTGTAAAAAAAGTGATACCAAGTGTTGTAAATATTTCTACTACCAAAATAGTAAAAATTAAAATACCTGAACAGTTCAGAAGATTTTTTGAAGACCCGTTTTTTAAAAGATTTTTCGGACCGTTTGGAAACATTCCAAATACACCAAAAGAACAAAAAGAATATGCATTGGGCAGTGGTGTAATTATTTCAAAAGACGGATATATAGTTACAAACAACCATGTAGTATCAGGTGCCACAAAAATTATTGTAAAAACATCTGACGGTAAAAAATATAAAGCAAAACTAATAGGCACAGACCCTGGTACTGATATAGCAGTAATCAAAATAGAAGCCAAAAATTTAAAACCTATAACTTTTACAGATTCAGACAAAGCAAAAGTGGGGGATATAGTTTTGGCAATAGGTGAGCCTTTTGGTTTGGGTGAAAGTGTAACACACGGAATTATAAGTGCAAAAAACAGAACTTCAATAGGGCTTAATTCTTATGAAAACTTCATTCAAACAGATGCGGCGATTAACCCCGGAAACAGCGGAGGAGCACTTGTAGATTTAAAAGGCAGACTAATCGGAATAAATTCCGCAATTATTTCAAAAAGCGGCGGAAACAACGGGATAGGATTTGCAATTCCAAGCAACATGGTTAAATTTGTGGCAACTTCGCTCATAGAAAAAGGAAAAGTTGCAAGAGGATATCTCGGAGTTTTAATTAGTGATATTGATTCAAGCAAAGCAAAACTTTATGGAATCGACCATGGAGTACTTGTAAATAAAGTTCAAAAAGGAAGCGCGGCTGAGAAGGCCGGAATTAAACCCGGAGATATTATTGTAGCTGTTGACGGGGAAGAAGTTAAAAACGGAGGAGAACTTAGGAATAAAATTGCTTTTAAAGGTGCAGGCAGTACTGTTACATTAAAAGTTTACAGAAATGGAGAATATATTACCCTTAAAGCCAAATTAAAAGCCCTAAAAGCTAAAAAAGAAAAAATAGAAAATATAAAACTTCTTGAAGGATTGACTCTAACTGAAAAGAAAAATGAAGTAAAAGTGGCTGAAGTAACTCCAAATTCTTACCCGGCAATGGTCGGTATTGAAAAAGGAGACATAATTTTGGCCGTAAAAACAGTAAAAACAGGAAAATGGATTAAAGTCCATTCAATAGATGAAATTAAAAAATTGCTAAAAGATTTAGACAGAGGAGATGCGTTAATAAAACTAAAAAGAGAAAATTCAATATTTATAATTCAACTATGAAAATATTATTAGCACCGAGTGAGAGAAAAACAAAAGGGGGAGAATCTCCCCCTATTAATAAAAATTCCTTTAAATTTTTCGAAATTTATGAAAAAAGAGTTGAAATAATTAAAAAATATGATAAATTTTTGCAAAAAACAGAGGATATTAAAAATTTCGGAGATGATAAAACTTCTGTTTTTTCCCGTCCTACCAAAAAAGCGATTTTGAGATATTCAGGCGTTGCATTTGAATATTTGGATTATCCTACACTTGATATAGACTCACAAACATATATAGATGAAAATGTTTTAATTTTTTCCAATCTTTTCGGAGTTATAAGCGCAAAAGACCTTATCCCTTTTTATACCCTAAAACAGGGAGCAAAACCCGGATTTGATATATATAAAGCTCACAAAGAGATATTTACCCCTATTTTAGATGAAATAAATGAAAAAGAAATTTTTATAGACTTAAGGGCCAAATTTTATGAAAAAATTTATAAACCCAAAAATGCCATTACTTTTAAATTTATAAAAAACTCTAAAGTAGTAAGCCATTTTGCAAAAGCATACAGGGGAAAACTTACAAGAATAATTGCGATTAATAAACCTAACTCTGTTGAAGAACTTTTAAAAATAAATTTTCCAGATATCAAAGTTATTGAAATAATAGAAAAAAAAGGAATTAAAGAAATAGTTTCGGAAGTGGATTAAACATCATCAAATCCGTCAAAATCATCAAATCCGCTTTCAAAATCTGTATCTCCTGCTTCTTCTTCATAACTTTCAAAATAATCATTATCCATAACATCATCATTAGCTAAATTATCATTAAGTTTTTCATCTATTTCATCAAGTTTTGTATCTATTTCATTTAATTTTTCATCTATTTCATCTAAATCCACATTATCTATTTCATTTTCATTCATACCAAGACTCTCTCCCAAACTTTCAGGTGTAACTGAATGATCAAACAATAAATGATAAAGCCCCATGCCAGCCATTACACCGGTTAAACTACCTAAAAAACTACTTCCAAAGCCACCTAATGAACTGTTTGAAGAAACTTTCTGATTCTGTTGCATTTGAGGCTGCGGATTTGCTTTCAAATCCTGACTTGAGAACTTTTTTCCACCTTCTCCTAATTTTTCTTCTATTCTGGAAACTCTTTTATCTAATTCATCCATTTTTTCAGCCAATTTTTCAAGAACTATTCCCATTTTTTTAAGTGTGTTTTCAATTTCCATTTTTACCTCCTTCAATTACATAAAAAAACTCCGGATGCATATTATTATAATAAAGATTTACCTTAGCCTCTTTATAAAGTTTCTTCTCTGTAACTTCAGTTATTATACCAACTTTTGCACCCTTATAAAATATTCCGTCAAGCCCGCTTGTAATAACTTCATCACCCACTTTTACATCTTTAAATTTTGGTATATATTTAACTCTATCTATTTTACCGTAAAAAATACCTGGAATTTCGGATTTTCCAATATAAACGGCGTATCTTGTTTTTTTATTCGAATTAAGAATAGCCAGTGAAAAATTACCAATATTTTTAATTACCTCCCCTGCTACTAAATTATTATAAACAAGCCCTTTGGGTTTGTCAATTTTTTTATTATAACTTATGTAAATCTGACTGAAATCTGGAATAGAAGCATAAGAGATAGTATATGTGAAAACGAGGTTTGGTTTATTTATAATTTTAAAATATTTTAAATCTCTGCATGCTAAAATTTTAGCATTTAAATCATTAATTTTGTTTTCTAAATTTTTATTTTCTTTTATCAAAATTTCAATTTTTTTGGCTTGGTTAAAATGCGAATTTATTTTATTTGATATGTTATTTTTAATTTCAACTAAAAATTTATTTACATATAAAGAGGCTTCAATAATTTCATTTTTAAAAACATAAGCAAATAAAAAAGCAAAAAGAAAAGTTAAAATTATTATAAATTTTTTATTCATCTATGGTTGAGAGAAGTTCAATTTCATCTAAAACTTTTCCAGTCCCTTTTGCAACTGCAAGTAACGGCTCTTCTGCTACAAATACCGGAAGATTAACAAGATCGCTTATATATGTATCAAGTCCTCTAAGAAGTGCACCTCCACCTGTCATTACTATTCCGTTTTCTACAATATCGCCTGCTAAGTCTGCCGGAGTATCTTCCAAAACTTCTTTTACCGCTTCCCCTATATCTTTTACAGGCTCTTTTAATGCTTCTCTGATATCTTCACTTGTTACGTTAATTGTTTCAAGAAGCCCAGAAATTCTGTTCTTACCCTGAATCTGCAAAGTCAATTCTTCTTCAAGTTTGACAGCACTTCCTATTTCTTTTTTAATCTCTTCCGCTGTTCTTTCACCTATTATCAAATTATATTTTTTGTTTATGTAATCTACTATTGCTTTATCAAATTTATCTCCGGCAACCCTTATTGATTTACTGACAACAAGACCTCCTAAAGAAATAACACCGATTTCTGTGGTACCTCCCCCGATATCTATAACCATACTACCCTGCGGCTCTTTTACCGGAAGTCCGGCACCAATTGCCGCAGCCATAGGCTCTTCTATCAAATAAACTTCCCTGGCCCCCGCACTCATAGCCGATTCTTTTACAGCTTTTCTTTCAACCTGAGTAAGTCCAAAAGGAACACATATTACAATTCTGGGACGTATTAATGTTTTTCTGTTATGTACTTTTTGAATAAAATGTCTAATCATCTCCTCCGTTACAGTAAAATCTGCTATTACTCCGTCTTTCATAGGACGGATTGCAATAATATTTTTAGGAGTTTTTCCAACCATTTCTTTTGCTTTATGACCAACTGCTAAAACTTTTCTTTTATATTTATCATCCTGAATAGCCACAACACTTGGTTCGTTTATTACAATACCCTTGCCTTTTACGCTGACTAATGTATTTGCAGTACCTAAATCTATCGCTAAATCACTGCTGAAAAGTCCGAGTAATTTATTTAACATCTGTGTTCCTTTTTATAAGAATTGGTTCAGTTTTGTTTTCTATTACATCCTTGGTTATTATTATTTCATAACCTCTGTATTCAGGTAAATTAAACATAATATCAACCATTGCTTCTTCTAAAATAGCCCTAAGCCCCCTGGCACCAGTACCTCTTTCAATTGCTTTTTTAGCAATAGCTTTTAGGGCATCTTCTTCAAAAGTAAGTTTTACACCGTCCATTTCAAAAAGAGCCTGATATTGCTTAATCAATGCATCTTTTGGCTCAGTGAGTACTCTTACTAAATCATCTTCATCAAGCTCTTTTAAAGTTGCAATTACAGGAAGTCTTCCTATAAGTTCTGGAATAAGCCCATATTTAACCAGATCTTCTGGTTCTGCAAGAGCATAAATATCATCTTTTTTCATTTTGGCTTTTGTATTTCCCAAAAATCCGACAGTTGAACCTTCTAGTCTTCTTTGAATTATTTCGGCAAGTCCGTCAAAAGCACCACCGCATATAAATAAAATATTGGTTGTATCTACCTGTATAAATTCCTGATGAGGATGTTTTCTGCCTCCCTGAGGAGGAACATTTACAATATTTCCTTCAATAATCTTCAAAAGCGCCTGCTGAACACCCTCACCGCTTACATCTCTTGTAATTGATGGATTTTCACTTTTTCTGGCGATTTTATCAATCTCGTCTATAAATACAATCCCTTTTTCAGCCCTTTTAATGTCCCCGTCAGCAGCCTGAATAAGTTTTAATAAAACATTTTCAACATCTTCACCGACATATCCGGCCTCTGTAAGTGAAGTTGCATCGGCGATTGCAAGAGGAACATCAAGAAGTTTTGCAAGAGTTCTTGCAATTAATGTTTTACCGCTACCTGTCGGTCCTATCATTAGGATGTTTGATTTTTGAATTTCTACGTCTTTACTATCACCGTAAAGTATTCTTTTATAATGGTTATAAACAGCAACCGATACAATTTTTTTCGCTCTTTCCTGTCCTATTACATATTCATCCAAATGAGCTTTTATCTCTTTTGGTGTTAACAGTTTTATTTCATAAGATTTTTCTTTAGATGTTTTTTTAACCTCAGCCCCCATTAATATTTCATAAGCTGTAAGTACACAGTTTTTACAAATAAACGCCTTATTGTCCGGTGCAGCTAACAACGGATTGTCTTCGCTTTCTACACTACCACAAAAACTACACTTTTCTAACATACGGTATTCCCCTTTTTGAATTTAATACAAACTCACATAGATGTTTTACATATCTGTTTTGAGTATTTGAGAGTAATTTTTTTGCTGTTTCCTGAAGCGGTTTTCCGCTTTCAAACAACTCTTTATAAGCCTTTTTAATTTCATCTATATCATTTCTGTTTTCTAAATTTCTTCTAAGTCCCGTAAGGTTAAGGCCTCTTAATTTCGCTCTGTTACCCTCAGCCAGACAATATGGAGGAATATCCTGACTTACGGCACTAGCTCCAGCCACCATTGCAAATTCTCCTATTTTTACAAACTGATGAATGGGAGTCATTCCCCCGATTACCACATTGTTTTCCAAAACCACATGTCCGGCTAAAGTAGCGGCATTGGCCAAAATACAGTTATCCCCTATTATTACATCGTGGGCAACATGAACATAACCCATTAAAAGATTGTTGTTTCCTATTTTAGTAACTCCTCCACCGCCTTCAGTTCCTGGATTTATTAAAGTAAATTCACGGATTTTATTGTTATCACCGATTTCCAAATAAGTTTTTTCCCCGTGATATTTCAAATCCTGAGGGATTGAGCCAACAACTGCATGGGAAAAAATATGATTGTTATCTCCTATTTTTGTATAACCTGTAATTACGGCATACGGTTCAACTATGCAGTTATCTCCGATTTCAACAAATTCATCAATAATCGCACCCTCGCCAATTTTACAGTTTCTGCCAACTTTTCCTTTAACAATTGCTTTCATTATTTATCCATTATCATAGCTTTTAATTCAGCCTCACTTACCAGTTCATTATCCACATAAGCTTCACCTTTTAAATGCCAGATTTTCCCCCTGTGTTTTATAGTTGAAACCCTGTATTCAAGCCTATCACCAGGACGAACCGGTTTTCTAAATTTGGCATTATCAATACTCATAAAATATACAACCTTATCGTTTAATTCATTTTTATCCATTACGGTAAACGGTAAAATTGCCCCGGTCTGGGCCATTCCTTCAATTATTAAAACCCCCGGATAAATAGGATGTCCCGGAAAATGACCCTGAAACACTGCATTTGTAATGGATATATTTAAATATCCTTTTACATATTCGCCTTTTTTTACTTCGGTAATTCTATCCACCAATAAAAACGGATATCTGTGAGGAAGCATATCTTGAATCTGCATAACATCATAAACCATTTATTGTATCCTTTTTTTAAAAATTATATCAAAATTTCGCGTGTGTCAGGATATATTTTGGCATTGATTTCAATATCGATAGAGGTTGGAACAAACTCATCTAAAATTATTACAGGAGAAAGATTAAAAGGCGTTTTTGTAAGAAATTCCCTGAGCTTTAATTCCTCCTCAATTGTTAACGGGTTATAATAAATTTCTTTTATATTTTTATAATTTTTGTCTAAAATTTCATTCAATTTATTTACTGGAATAAAAATAACATTTGCCCTGTTTGCATAAGCTACTTCATCTTTTACATATTCAATTCTGACTCTCTGTTTTCTTTCAAGATAAGAATAAAAAAGCGTATAATGAATTAAATTTTCCCATTTTCCATTTTCCATTTTCCATTTCATATTAGATCGAAGCAATCTGTAATTTAAAAAACTCTCTTTAACAATTTTATAATCTATTCCTTTTTCTTCTAGTTTTATCCTGTTTTCATAAAATACAAGTCTCTCCTCAATACTTGCAGGCAGTATTTGAAAAGGATAAGGAGAAATTAATTCGTCAATAACTTCCTGATTTTTTTTCTGCTGCCAGATTCCATAAATACATCCGCAGTAATCCTGACGGTAAAGCTGATTTTCTTTTGCAAATTCCTGCTGCTTTTGAGTCCCGCCTTTTTTTCTGTAATCCACTACCAAAAAATCAACCCCGTATTTTCTTTTTACCACCCTGCCGATAGATGCAAGTTGCTCCTGAGATTTCATCGGGGACATAAGAAGTGAGGTTGTGATTTTATTATCACCTATTTTTTTGGCAAATTTTGCCGTAGCTTCAAGGGAATGGTCAAAACATATAAAACACCGGCTCCCTTTTTCAGGTTCAAACTCTTTTCCCCTAACCGCTTTTAACCAGCTTTCATAATCATACTCACCTTCAATATACTCAACTCCGAGTTTTTCACAAATTCTTTTTGTATCAAGGCTTCTTAATTTAAATTCGCTGTATGGATGAATATTTGGATCGTAAAAATAGCCTATTATTTTTTCATTCGGAAAATCTTCTTGAAGTCTTTTTATAAAATATCCTGCATCAACACTGCAGCATAAATGAGCAACCATTTTTAACCTTAAAAGTATTTTTATTTAATATAGCCAATTTTTTTTGAAATTTCAATTTTTTTTGCTATATTTAGCCAAAAAAGGATTACAATGAGTCAGATAAAAAAAGAAATGATGGCATTAGTTGGGGCCTGCGTAAGTGAGGGAACAAAAGTATTAACCCCAAGCGAATTTAATAACGAATTTAAAAAAATAATTACTGCTGAATTTGAAATTTATAATGAAGATACTGAAGAGAAATATGATTTAATCATTGAAGAGAGACCTACTGATTATATCAGAATGTATCAAAAATTAAACGACAAAGGTGTATATATCACCACTGCTGAGAGTTTAACAGACAAGGCGCTGTTTGAAAATTTAAGCAAAGTTTTTTATATTGTCCTACCTTATTATTACATTGAAGACGATAAAATTCACGCACTTGTATTTGCAAGCAAAAAACCTCACCCCACAGCCGATATTATAAGACACAGAAGCGATTTTGTTGAAAATGCATATTACTACCATACAGACATACATTTAGCTTCTTTTGTACTTCCAAAATATATTTTTGAAGAAATAAAAGATGTTATAAAAATGTAAAATGGATAATGGATAATGGAAAATAAAAAATTTAAAAACGCAGTTGTTCTAACAGGAGGAGTGGGTACCGGCAAAAGCACGGTTGCCTCATTTCTTAAACTTTATGGATACAAAATAATAGATGCCGATGAAATAAGCAAAAAAATTTTTGAAAATAAAAAAGAAAAAATTAAAGAAATTTTCGGCACAACTGACAGAAAAGAGCTTAGAAAGATTGTATTTAACGATAAAGAAAAACTAAAAATTTTAGAAGATTTAATTTTACCTGAAGTTAAAAAAAAAGTATTAAATTTAGCCAAAAAGTATGAAAAAGACGGTGTTATTTATTTTGTGGATTTGCCTCTTTTTTTTGAAAAGCAAAATTATGACGAATTTGATAAAGTATTAGTAGTTTACGCGCCAAAAGACCTTCAGATTAAAAGGGTAATGAACAGGGACATGGTTGATGAAAAAGGGGCATTATCCATTATAAACAATCAAATGGACATTGAAGAAAAGAAAAAAAGAGCTGATTTTATAATAGACAATTCAAAAGATTTAAAACATCTGCAAAGAGAAATTGAAAATTTTTTAGATATGATATAATAAATAAAAAAGGAGGGGAAATGAAAAAAGTTATTCCCATTGCAGAATTTCCTTTAGCACATACAAAAGAAGGGGTTATCAGTATAACCCATATTGAAGAACCATACGGAGAAGGAAGCAAACCGGTTGTAAGCATCGGTATTTCAATAAACGGAGAAAAACCGGACTGGAAAGCCCATATTCCATATGAAAATATAGATGATGTAATAAGTGCACTGAAAGTGGCAAAAGAGAAATTTAAAGACTAATTTTTCCTGATTTTACAAAAGAAAAATCCGCTGTATGCACCTTTTGGGAGTATTCTTACACTTTTTTTAACTTCCACTGAATATTCTTTATCTTCCCACTTGGTAATGCCTTCCTGAATATTATCAATTGGTAAATCTACCTTTAAAATTTCGGCATTTGGATATTTTTTAAGTAAAAAGTCTATATTTTCTTCGTTTTCTTCCGGAGAAAAAGTACAGGTTGCATATATCATCTTTCCGCCGCTTTTTAGTGACTCGTAAGCAGAAATAATCAGCTCTTTTTGAAGTTTTGAAAATCTTTTAACCCTTTTTAAATTCCACCAGGTAACCTCCCCGTCAATATGGGCTTCGCTGCTGCAGGGAGCATCTAAAAAGACTTTATCAAACATCTCCCCGGTTGCCTTATATACAAAACGCCCGTCTTTATTATATGTCTGAATATTTTTAGCCCCGTGTTCTTTAAAATTTCTTTTCATTCTAAAAAATCTTTTTTTATCAGGCTCAACGCTACTTACTTTTCTTGCTGTTTCGCTGAAAATTAGGCTTTTTCCGCCCGGTGCCGCCGCTAAATCAAGTACCCAGTCATTTTCATTCACATTAAGACTAAGTGCCGCAATAATTGATGAGAGATTTTGAATATAAATTTTATTTTGGGTATAAGCAGAGGATTTTGTTATTTTTTTTCTCTCAACAATAGGTAAAGTATAAACATATTTGCTCCATTTAACCTGTTTTGGAAAAAATCCTTCTTTTTTTAGCTCATCTATTGCTTCAAGGTCGGCTTTATGTCTGTTTATTCTAAACGAAAACTCTGTTTTTTCTTTTAAACCTTTTAATATTTCTGGATTAATTTTATTAACTCTTTCTTCAAACACTTTTTGCACACTAAACCTTTGGCAGTTTTTTTAAAATACTCATATCAGCAGGGCTCAGTTCCCTGTTTTTTTCAATATCCTCATACCATTTATGGATCTGTGCCGTAGCTTCAAAAAGCCAGTCAATCACATCCTCTGGAATTTTATCTTTTCCTCTTACTTTATCTAAAATATCTTCTATTAAATGTGCATAATTAGAAATTCTTTTTAATTTTAAATATGCTGTTGCCGATTTTAAATTATGAAACATTCTGAATAAATCATTCACCGCTTCAGGATTGGAATAAAGCTCTTCCAACAAAAGGTCTAAATTATCTTCTATAACATCCATAAGCATTAAAAATTCATCAACAATACTGCTATCGAATTCAGAATATAAATAATCTTTTACTCCCACTAAATAATCCTGTTGTAATCCTCAAAATTAAGCTTCCAAACTTTAATTCCACAAAATCTCTCACCCTCAGGACAAATCGGTCTTAAACCTTGCTTATATCTTACGGCACATGGAGGCAAAAACTTACTAGCAGCACTAACGCCTGCGTTTTTCAACTGTTTAACCTGATTATAAACGATATCAAAAATCTCTTCCTGGGCATTGTAACACAGCCTCATCTGGGCTTTATGGGCAAATTCGTTAAAATCATCATGCTCCATTATTTCAATATTATGTGCATTCAAAAGTGCATATGCAGCTTCCCCAAAACCTAAACCAATGCTCTCTTTTTCAAAAAATTCATAACTTCTGTCAATTGCTTTTAAATAAATATCCTTAACTTCCTTATTTTCCTCAATAACAGGTGGAATATAAAAATCTTTTTTATAAATATCTTTTAACTTTGGTCTGATTGCAGGGGAGCGTCTGTGACGCTGATTTTGTGCATCGGCTGAAAGTGAGAGTTTTATATATGAATTAAAACTCCCAAGAATTGATTCATCAAGATACATACTGCTAAGCCTCATAACCCCTGCATAATTTGCATTAAGTTCAAAATCATAATCTACAATATCAAAAACTTTTACTTGTTCATTTTTAATATTATGTTTTTCTTTTATCTTTTTAATATCAATTTCAGGGAAAATCACATTTTCATTTTCCGCAAATTCAATTAACGGTCTTAACTCTTCATCAATTTCAAGCATTTGCTCTTTTAACTGTTTTATAAATTCTTTTGCTTCATTTTTGGCTTCAGGAATAACTTTTGCAGCTGTAATATATCTAAGGGCCGTAATTACGTTAACAGTATGGTAAAGATGGGCGTTCATACCCATCGGAAGCAGATACCTTGCGAATTCCTGAGCCTTTTTTTTAGCTGATTTTTTTTGAAATTTAGGCAATATTTTTTCAATAATAGGAATTAGTTTTTCTATTAAATCTTCATAATAACTAAACATTTCTTCATAAAAACTCTGCCATTTTTCTTTATCGGCATTTTTCGGATAAGTAAAATTGTCTATTTTCATTTTTGCATAACGTTGGGAGATTTGTTCAGAATTGTAAAAAGGATGGGAATGCAAAAGTCTCCAAATTAAAAGCCTGCTCATTCCCTCTATCAAAAAAGTAAAATGATAATGCATAAGCGTTGTATGATGTCCCGCTTTAAAAATAGAACTTAATAGTTCATTTTTTTTATCCCAGTTGGCTGCATCTTCAGGAGTTACAATATGTTTTCCAAAATAGCAGCTTCTTGCACTCCCTACTGCGATGTCTGTCGGTTTGTAATTATTCTTTAGTGCCGTTATTTTCATATTTTTCAATTCTTTCACTGTCTATTTCTATAACTGTATGGACATTTCCCCTTGGATTGAAATCCATTGTAATTTTCATATATTTCGGTTTTAGTTTATTATAAAGCGTATCAAAAATTTCATTTGCACTGTCTTCGTGGGAAATGTATCTGTTCATAAAAGAATTTATATAAAGTTTAAGGGCTTTTAGTTCCACTACCCATTCATCCGGAATATATTCAAGATAAACAGTCGCAAAATCAGGATACCCGCTTCTTGGACATTTACACATAAATTCAGGCAGGGTAATTTTAATTAAATAATTTTTTTTGTTTTTATTCGGCCATATTTCCAAATTTTGCGGATTAAATTCAATTATCTCTTTTTCACCGTATTTTAATTCATTCATTTTATTCCTTATACGTCTAGGTTTTCTACCTCTTTTGCGTTTGCCTGGATATATTCCCTTCTTGGAGCCACCTCACTTCCCATAAAAAGTTCAAATTTTTTGGCAGCCTCCTCGGCATCATCCATTGTAACCTGCACCAGTACCCTGTTTTCAGGATTCATTGTAGTTTCCCACAGCTGCTCCGGATTCATTTCCCCTAGACCTTTGTATCTTTGGATATTTGCTCCTTTTCTGGCTTTCTCCATTACCTCATCAAGCAGTTTAAGATAATCACCTTCAATTAAATCTTTATATTCTTTAAGTTTAGCATATACTTTTTTAGCTTCAATAAATAAAGGATGATTTAGTAATTTTTCATCAATTGTAATTTCTTCAAGCCCTCTTGCTGTTTGAATATAATAATGGTTATTGTGTTTTGAAATAATATTAAATCCGATTGATTTTAAATATTCTTCAAGTCCATCCGTTGAATCGTGTTCAACCAAGTATCTTATAACTTCCGGGATATTAAACCTGAGGGAGAGTTTATTTAAAAGAAGTTTATAAAACGCTGCATTTTTAAGCAGTTCTTTAAGTTCCGGTTTTCCCACACCTTCGATATTAATTGCATTAATTCCCTGTTCGATTAAAAATTCGTTTAATTCTTTGTCATCTTTTAGGTATTTTTCTATTTTTCCTTTTTTATATCTGTAAAGCGGCGGCTGGGCAATATATAAATACCCTTTTTCAATAACTTCTCTTAAATGATTAAAGAAAAATGTCATAATAAGCGTTTGAATATGGCTTCCGTCAACATCCGCATCTGTCATAATAATGATTTTGTTGTATCTTATTTTATCAATATCGAAATCAGGCCCTATTCCGGTACCAAGTGCGGTAATTATGTTTTTAATCTCTTCACTACTTAAAGCTTTGGAATCACTAGATTTTTGAGTATTAAGTATTTTTCCTCTAAGAGGTAAAATTGCCTGAAACACTCTATCTCTACCCTGTTTCGCACTACCTCCGGCACTGTCCCCCTCAACCAGATAAAGTTCTGATTCGGCAGGATCTTTACTCTGACAGTCAGCAAGTTTGCCAGGTAGTGTTCCAACCCCCACTTTTGCCTGTTTTCTTGTTAAATCCCTGGCTCTTTTTGCGGCAACCCTACTTCTGGCAGCCGCTACTGCTTTATCAGCAATAATTTTTGCATCATTTGGATTTTCTTCGAAGAATCTTGTTAAAAATTCGTAAGTTACCTTTTGAACAATAGGTTTTACATAGCTGCTTCCGAGTTTTCCTTTTGTCTGTCCTTCAAACTGAGGTTCACTCATCTTAACACTGACTATTGCATTAAGCCCTTCTTTTACATCGTCACCTGTAATTTTTATATTTTCTTTTAATTTAACATTTTTATTTATGTAATTTATTACAGCTTTGGAAAGCCCAGCTTTAAATCCGCTTTCGTGTGTTCCACCTTCAGGTGTACGGATGTTGTTTACAAAACTTAAAACCTTTTCATCATAACCGGTGTCATAACAAAGTGCAATTTCCAAATCCAGCGCTTTTTCTTCATCTTCATAGTGATCGTTTGTATAAATTACATTTGTTACACATTCTTTGTTTGTAAGGGTTTTAACAAAATCCTTTATACCGCCTTCAAAATGATAACTCTCTTTAATCCCGTCATTTTCATTTTCAAATTCAATAGTAATATTCGGGTTAAGATATGCCAGTTCTTTTAATCTCTTTCTTAAAATATCGCTTTTAAATTCTGTAGTTTCAAATATTTCATCATCCGGCCAAAATCTGATTGATGTTCCTGTCCTGTTTGTAGTACCGATTATTTCAAGGTCAGTTACAGGTTTTCCTCTCTCAAACTCTTGCCTGTAAATTTTTCCGTCTCTTTTAATAGTCATTACAAGTTTTTTACTTAGGGCATTTACTACAGATACCCCTACTCCGTGGAGCCCCCCTGAAACTTTATATGTTTTATTGTCAAATTTACCACCTGCGTGAAGCACTGTTAAAACAACGGTAGCTGCCGGGATTTTTTCTTCTGGGTGGATATCTACAGGAATTCCACGCCCGTTATCTTCAATTTCGGCACTTCCGTCTTTATAAATTCTTACTTTTATTTTATCGGCATAACCTGCCATTGCTTCATCAATGGAGTTATCAACAACTTCATAAATTAAATGATGGAGACCTTTTACCCCGGTATCTCCAATATACATTCCAGGTCTTTTTCTAACAGCCTCAAGACCTTTTAAAACTTTAATATTGGTAGCTTTATATTCTCCCATTAATTACCTTTAAAATCTATTTTATTAATATTATATCAAATATTGAGTGGCATTACTATTGTTAGAAAATTTTCACTTTTCAACACAAAAGGAATATTCGGTTCATTTATTCCCAAAGTAAATGTATCTGTATCTATTACAGCTAAGAAATCTATAATATATTTGCTGTTTACAGCAAAAGTGAATTGTTCGATATCGCTGTTAATTTCAAAACTTGTTTTGGCCTGCATACTCTCTTCTGAAATACTTTCAAATTCTATTAAATTATTTTTAATACTGATCTTTACTTCATTTGAAATGATACTTATTTGTTTTAGATGCGATAGAAATTCATTTTTATCAATTTCCAATTCATATTTTAGTTGCTGAGGTATTATTTTTTCATATGCTGGAAATTTTCCATTGATTAATTTTGTGAAAAAGAAAGTTGAATCATTTTCCAGAATTAAATACACATCATCATAAAATATTTTCATATCATCTCTTATTATTCTTTTAATTTCAGCCAAAGATCGTTTTGGTACTATTATTTTGTTTTCTTTAGCTTTGGCATTTGAATAGTATATTGCAAGTCTTCTGGTATCAGTTGATACAAAATTGCTTTTTTCCTTTAGATCAAAAAGTGCTCCGTTTAATTCATATTTTGGATTGTTGTTATCAATTACAGGATAGATTTTTTTGATTGCATCCTGAAATTCTTCAATGTTTACGTTTATTTCTTCTAAATCATTTGTATCAGGAAATTCAGGAAACTGGTTTGGATCGAATGAAATTAATTGATATATTGAAGTATCCTGTTTTATTACGATTTTATTGTTTTGGGAATATATTTCTATTTCTTTATTTTTTAAAGCTTTGATAATGTCGTTGAATTTTTTTGCATTGATTGTAATTTTGCCTTTTTTAATAATTTCACAGTCGGTTGTTATTTTTATTCCTATCTCTTTATCTGTCGCTTTAATTGTAAGTTTGTCGTCTGCATTTATTAAAATATGTGATGTTATTTGAGTGTTGTCTTTTTTTTCTGTAAATCCCTGAACGTTTGAGAGTATACTTTCTATTAGAGGCTTTTCAATTTTTATATGCATTTGTTTCTCCTTAAATTATATTTTTATAGTAGTAATAATAAGCATCGTTAATTTGTGAAAAACTTTATTTTTTACCATTATAGCGAAAAAATATCCGTGAATGTGAAAAACTTTTTTATTCACATTATTCACTTTTTTTAAGTTGTATTTTACTTTTAAGCTCTTCTATTTTCATTCTGAAATTAGAATCTTCTTTTAATTTTTTGTTAAAGCTTTTTATGGCATGGCTTACAGCACTGTGATCTTTTAATCCAAAATAAGTTGCAATTTTTGGAGTTGATTCTTGTGTAAATTCTCTTGCAAGATAAATTGCGCAACGTCTGGCCTGTACTATGTTTCTGTTTCTGCTTTTTGATGTTATTTCGCTAGGTTTTATATTAAATTCTTTTGCAATAAGCTCTATTATATCTTCAAGGGTAATATTTTCTTTTTTGTCTTTGATGTGTTCTTTTAATGCCTGTTTTGCAAAATCAAGTGTTATTTCATTTACACCTAAAATTTTTGACATAGCGTTTATTTTGGTAATCATACCTTCAATTTCCCTTATGTTTGAATCAAGTTTGGTTGCAATGTATTCTATTATTTCATCTGGCAGATAAATTCCGTTTAGTTCGCATTTTTTTCTGATAATTTCTATTTTGGTTTCAAGTTCAGGAGGCTGGATATCCACGATAAGTCCTGCTTCAAAACGGCTTCTTAGTCTGTCTACCAAATCATAAAGTTTTTTAGGTGGCCTGTCGGCTGTGAGGCATATCTGTTTTTTTTGATTATAGAGTTCATTGAACGTATGAAAAAATTCTTCCTGAGTCTGCTCTTTTCCCGCGAAAAACTGCACGTCATCTATTAATAAAACGTCGCAGTTTCTGTATTTTTCATGAAATCTCTCCGGTGTTTTCATTCTTATGTTTTCAATAAATTCATTCATAAACTGTTCACTTGTCACATACAGTACATTAAGTCTGTTTTTTAGATAATTTCCGATTGCCTGAAGTAAGTGTGTTTTTCCAAGTCCGACGCCTCCGTAAATAAACAGTGGATTATAATTTTTTCCCGGGTTTTCCGCCACACTTTTTGCTGCAGTATATGCAAACTGGTTTGACGGTCCTACTATAAAACTTTCAAATGTATATTCTGGGATTAAAACTGAAATTTGGGTTGTTGTCTGGATTGGTTCTATATTGGTGATTTTGGGTTTTATTTTTCCTGTAATTATTTCTATGTTCGGTTTTATTCCTGTTTCTTTTTCATATAATACAGATATTTTTGGTAAATATTTTCTTTTGATGTATGTGGCTATAAATATATTCGGAGCTTTTATTATTAAATGTGAAGATGTTGAATTATCTTCATCGAGTATCAAATTTTTTAAAAATTTATTATAATTCACAGGATTTTCACTTTTTAGCTGATTTTTTATTTTTTCAAAAATATTCAATGTAATCCTTTAAATTTTATGTGAAAAGTTTTTTATTCACATATTGAAGATTATGTGAAAATTTATGTGAATTTAATTTTACCATAAGCAAAAATAAATGTCTATAAGAGTTATTCACATAGTGAAAAAAGTGTGAATAAAAGTTGAAAAATATGTGAAAGGAAATAATGAAAATTTTGGGAATCGACCCTGGCACTATAAGATGCGGATATGCAATTATTGAGACAAATCCAAAAATTCATTTAATAGATGCCGGTATAATAAAAATCAAAGAAAAGATGCTTCAGTATCAACTGGCAGAGCTTATAGAGGGAATTGATAATATTTACAGCGACGATATTGAAGAAGTGGCGATTGAAGATATATTTTATGCATTTAATCCGAAAACCGTATTAAAATTGGCTCAGTTTCGTGGGGCTTTGAGTCTTAGAATTTTGCAAATTCACGGAAATTTCAGTGAATATACGCCTCTTCAGGTAAAAAGGGCGGTAACGGGAAATGGAAAGGCAAAAAAAGAGCAGGTTGCGTTTATGGTGAAAAAGATTTTGGGAATAAGAGGGGAGATAAAACCTCTGGACATTACAGATGCAATTGCTGTGGCAATTACCCACGCACAGAGGATAAAATGTTAGAAATTGCCGATATTATAGGGATTATAGCATTTTCTATAAGCGGATTTATAATAGGGGTTAAAAATAAATTGGATTTGCTTGGAATAATACTCAGTGCTTTTTTTACAGCTCTAGGAGGGGGAATTATCAGGGATTTGTTAACTCGCAGGGAGATATTTGCTTTTAATAACTCACTTGCCGGAAGTATTGTTTTAGGAGTGGTTATAACAGGAATATATTTAAAAATTCATCAAAAAAATATTGAAAATAAAACCATTTTTGTTTTAAGTGATGCAATAGGTCTTTCCTCTTTTTCCATATCAGGTGCATTGGCTGCGCTAGAAGCAGGGTTTAATATTTTTGGAGTGGTGTTTCTCTCTTTGATTACGGCGGTAGGTGGGGGTATGATTAGAGATATATTAATAAATGAAGTGCCTTTTATATTAAAAGAAAAATTTTACGGTACTGTAAGTATTTTAATCGGTTTTATTTTGTATTTTTTCCATTTTGGTTTTATTATCCCTTTTATTTTCATTTTCGGGATTGTTTTAAGGGTGTTTGCCTATATAAATAATTGGCATTTGCCTAAAATTTAAGTATAATTAAATAAAAAAGGATTAAGAATGAAAGTTGGTGATTTAGTAATAGTTGCAGGACTTGGAGAAATAAAAGCATACATTGCAAATCCTAGGACCCCGGAAGCGGAAGCGGGGCTAAAACCAGATGAAATAAAACTTGATTTAATAAGAGCAATTGATGTGGTTGAAGCTCACAAAAAACTTCAGGATTTAATTACAGATACAACAGGTACTACTTATAAACCTGGATTTTTAGACAGGGCAACAAGCGGTGAAAAACATACTTTAAAACAGGAAATTATCAATGAAGCTGTTAAAGACGTGGCTGAAGATATTGATATGTTGATAGAAGAACACGCTCAGAAAAAAGTATTTCTATCACTTCCAAAAATTTATGCCAAAGATATTTTGGAAAAAATTAAAAATAAAGACAAAATTTTTAGAATAGTGGAAAAAGATCTGTTAAAAACAGATAAAAATAAACTCCCTGAAGAGTTTAAACCAGAGATTTTAAAATAGTCTCTTTTTCTTTTGCTACTTTGTCAAGAATTCCGTTAATAAAGCTTTTTGATTTATCTTCTGAAAAATTTTTAGCAATTTTTACAGCTTCATCTATTACAATCTGATAAGGAGTGTCGGTAAATAGTATTTCATAAACTCCAAGCCTTAATATCTGTTTGTCAACTTTATCCAATCTGTCAAAATCCCAGTCTATCAGATGGTCTTTTATAACCCTGTCGATTTTATCTAAATTTTCAGTAACACCTTTTAAAAGTTTTCTAGCAAAATTAGCTTTTTCGCCTTTTACTTTTTTGTCTTTAAGTATTTCTTCAAACTGATTAAATGCATCATCATTTCCCATCTCATTTGCATAAAGTGTTTGAACCACCGCTTCTCTTGCGTGAGTTATTGTTGCCATGTTTTCCTCCAGATTTTTATAAATAATAGTAATATAAAAATTATAAATTCAATTCCCAATAAATAAGATAATTCTTTGGTTGTGGCAGGGGGCATCAGATATTTGAAAAATCTCAAAAACGCTCCGCTTACTAATAAAACAGTCCCTGCAATTATTATAGTTAAATCATATTTGTTTTTTAAACCAAATTTAAATTTCATATTTTTTTGTATAAATTAATCATCTCAATTAGTCCCAGCATTGCCTCAAAACCTTTGTTTCCGGCTTTTGTTCCGGCCCTTTCGATTGCCTGTTCGATTGTATCTGTTGTTAAGAGTCCAAAAGTTACAGGTGTATCCGATTGAAGTGTTGTGTTTGCGATTCCTTTTGTTGCTTCCGCCGCCACATAATCAAAATGTGGTGTGGCACCCCTGATTACAGCCCCGACACATACAATACCGTCAAATTTATTTGTTTTTATTGCACGTTTTAGTGCAAAAGGAATTTCAAATGCACCTGGGACTAAAATTAAACTTAAATTCTCTTCCACTCCGCCGTTTCTTAAAAAGGCATCTTTTGCACCCTCTACCAGTCTGTCTGTTATCAGGTGGTTAAATCTGCTTGCAATTATCGCTATTTTTTCATTTCCGTTTAGTTGTAAATTTCCTTCAATTATATTCATCAATTCTCCTTACATTTATTTATGCAGTCAATATCTTTTAAAATATTCTGAAGTTCCTGTGGTGTGATCATATTAGGCCCGTCACTCAAAGCCTCATCCGGGTTATAATGTGTTTCAAAGAAAAATCCGTCAACCCCAACTGCAGCGGCAGCTTTTGCTAAAGGTGCAACATATTCTCTTTTTCCGCTGCTTTTACCACCGGCGCCCCCTGGCATTTGAACACTGTGGGTTGCATCAAAAACAACCGGTGCAAAATTTTTCATAATGACCAAACTTCTCATATCAACCACCAAGTTTCCATATCCGAATGTTGTTCCTCTTTCAGTCAGCCATACACCGTATTTTTTTGAATTTTCATAATTAGCTTCTCTGCAACCTCTGGTTTCTAAAACTTTTAAAACAGAATATTTCATATCTTCCGGGTTCATAAACTGCCCCTTTTTAATATTAACAATTTTATCTGTTTTTGCAGCTTCAACGAGTAAATCTGTCTGACGGCAAAGAAATGCGGGGATTTGTAAAACATCTACAACCTCGGCGGCTTTTTTTACCTGCCATGTTTCATGCACGTCTGTTAACAGTTTGTATCCGAATTTTTCTTTTACCTCGTTTAATATTTCTAGTCCTTTGTCAATTCCCGGGCCCCTAAAAGAAGCAAGTGAAGTCCTGTTTGCTTTGTCAAAACTTGCTTTGAAATAAAAATTGTACTTTTCACTGTAAGGTTTTAAATACTTTGCAATTTTAAATATTTGTTCTTTGCTTTCAATTACGCAAGGCCCCGCTATAAGTATCATTTATTACCTTTTTTTGATATGATTATATCATAATAAAGGAGAAGTAATGACAAAAAGGGTGAAGAGAATTTCTTTATATATATTTTTATTACCTATATTAATGACTTTATTTACCGTCTTTATATCTTATACTTCAATTTATATATCTTTAAAAAATTGTTTTTACAAACAACAAATGCAGATTCAAAGGGAATTTTTTAAAGAATTAAAAAAGAAAACAAAAAAAAGGGTGGAAATAGCTTATTCTGTTTTAGAAACGCTTTATAATAGAAAAATGAATGAATGTAAAAAATACAATGTTCCGGCTGATAAATGCAAAAAAGAATTTTTAAACGATATTGTGGATATTTTCGATAACTTCAGATGGCCAAATAAGGGGTATATTTTTATTTTAGATTTTTACGGAAATACTCTTTACCATCCTGATCACTCTCTTATGAAAATAAACAGATGGAATTTGACCAGAAACGGAATAAAGATTTTTCAACTTTTAGTAAATGAAGCTAAAAAACACCCAAACGGGACTTATGTAAGATATTTGGGATATAATTTTCATAATAAAGCTGTATGGAAAGTTTCTTATGTGAAAGTTTTTAAACCTTTAAACGCCTTGATTGGAAGCGGAGTGTATTTAAATTATTTGGATAAAAGATTATTGGAATTAAAAAAGAATCAACAAAAAATTTTTAAAACATTAAATAAAAAGTTATATACTGCAGCATTAATAGTTTTAATTTTAACGTTAATTATTTCTTTTATTTTGTCAAAAATAGTTCAAAAACTGTTTTTGAAATATGAAAAACAAATAGAAAATGAACAATTGGAACTTAAAAGAAAAAGTATAACCGATAATTTAACAGGTCTGTTTAACAGAAATTATTTAAAATATATATTTAGTTTATTTAGAGCAAAAGCAAAAAGAGAAAATAAAAAAATAGCTATTATATTTATTGATTTGGATTATTTTAAAGAAATAAATGATACATTGGGTCATAAATACGGGGATATTTTATTAAAGATAATTGCGAGGAGATTTAAAGAGGTATTAAGAGAGGATGATATTATAATCAGATTCGGCGGTGACGAATTTATTGTATTGTTGCTGTTTAATAAAGAAGAAGAGATTTTAAGTGTTATTGACAGACTGTATAAAAAAATAAGAGAAAAAATTTTATTAAAACATAAGGAATTTAATATCAATTTAAGTATAGGTATTTCTATTTATCCGGATGACAGCAAGGATTTGGACATATTAATTAAAAATGCGGATATGGCAATGTATGAGGCCAAGAAGAAAGGAAAAGGAAGATTTGAATTTTTTAAACACGAACTTAGCAAAAAACTGGAGGAAAAAACTGAGTTGAAGAATGATTTAATTGAATCAATTAAAAATGAAAATTTTGATATTTATTTTCAGCCGAAAATCGGTAAAAATGAAGATTTATATGGTGCTGAAGTTTTAGTAAGATGGAATCATCCTCAAAGAGGGTTATTGTTTCCTAATATATTTTTACCGATTGCATATGAAAAAAAATTAATTACAGACATTGATTTTATTGTATTGAAAAAAGCCATTAAACAGTATAAAAAATGGGAAAATAACGGTTTAAATCCCGGAAAAATCAGCTGTAACATTACCACGATAGATTTGGAAGATGAAAATTTTATTGATAAAATAAAAAAATTGTTAGAAGAGAATGAATTTGATGCTGAAAATTTAATTTTAGAAATTACAGAAGAAAATGTTATGAAAGATCCTGAAAAAAATATTAAATTTTTAGAAGAACTCAGAAAATTGGGGTTGGGTATATCGATAGATGATTTTGGGACAGGTTATTCATCTTTGAGTTATTTAAAAAAACTTCCGATTACAGAACTTAAAATTGACAGGAGTTTTGTAAAAGACATTGGAAAAGATAAGGATGATGAAGAAATTGTAAGAGTCATAATTTTGCTTGGAAGGGTGCTCAATTTAACAATTGTTGCTGAAGGGGTTGAAACCGAAAAACAAAAAGAATTTTTGCTGCTAGAGGGTGTGGATGCTCTTCAAGGGTATTTATATTCTCCTCCAATTAAAGCGGATGAATTTGAAGAAAAATTTTTAAGGAAACAAAATGGTTGTCAGTAAATATTCAGCAAGTGGAAATGATTTTGTAATTTTTCATACTTTTAGAAAAATAGACAGGAGTGGTGTGGCAAAAGTTTTGTGTAACAGATTCAGCGGGATAGGGGCCGATGGGCTTATTGTACTTTTACCACATGAAAAATATGATTTTGAATGGCAGTTTTATAATGCTGATGGAAGCGAGGCAAGTATGTGTGGAAATGGAAGCAGGGCGGCTGCCCATTATGCGTTTGTAAATAATCTGGCAGATAAAAAAATGAAATTTTTAACCGGTGCTGGTGTAATAGAAGCCGAAGTTGAAGATAATACAGTAGAGAGTCAACTTACCCCTTATAAATTTTTGGGAAAATATGAAGATTTCGGAAAAAAATTTAAAATTTATGACACAGGTGTCCCACATATTGTAATTTTAGAAAATATTAATAATTTTGATAAAAATTTAGCAAGAAATCTCAGGGAGAAGTATAATGCCAATGTAAACTGGGCTGAAGTTAGGGATAACAAACTTTATGTTAGGACGTATGAAAGAGGTGTTGAAGATGAAACTTTGGCGTGTGGAACAGGTATGTGTGCGAGTTTTTTGGTTGCGAAAGATAACAATTTAATAGGAGAGAGTGTAAAAGTTTATCCAAAAAGCGGTGAAGAGCTTACAGTAAGTTTAAAAAATGGAACACTTTATTTTAAAGGAAAAGTAAAACACTGCTTTAGCGCAGTAATGGACGGGAAAAATGAAAGGGATTTTGTGTGATATAGGAGGGGTTTTATATGAAGGCGATAAATTAATTTCAGGTGCAGTAGAAGCTATAGATTATTTAAAAGGCAAATATAAAATCAGGTTTTTATCTAATTCGTCAAGAAACACTCCTGAAAATATTTATAAAAAATTAAAAAATTTTGGGTTCAATATTGAAGAAAATGAGATTTTTACTGCTCTTTTAGCAATAAAAAAATATTTGATTGATAATAATAAAAAAGCATATATAATTGCTACAGATGAAGCAAAAGAATATTTAAAAAATATAAAAGGAGAGGGGGCTGTGGTTGTTGCAGATGCATATACAAATTTTTCTTATGAAGCATTAAATACAGCTTTTAGGAAAATAATAAAAGGAGCGGAATTTTTAGCCACAAATAAAAACAGGTATTTTAAAGAAAATGACGAATTATCCCTTGATGCTGGGGCTTTTGTTGCAGCTCTGGAATATTCAACTGAAAAAAAAGCCGAAATATTCGGAAAACCGAGTTGTAAATTTTTCACAGAAGCAATAAATGATATGAATCTTAATAAAAAAGAGGTAATTATGATAGGTGATGATATGGAAAGTGATATAATAGGTGCTAAAAAATGCGGAATTAAAACTGTCCTTGTAAAAATTGGAAAATTTAAAGAAAGTGATTTAAAAAAAGCAAATCCTGATTTTGTGGTTGATTCAATAGCCAAAATTATGAAAATTTTATAAATTAAACTATTTTGATACAATTTTATAAATTAAAAAAGGATATTAATGAATTTAGATATAGAAAGTTTTATTTCATTAAAGTTATCCAATACATTAAATACAATGAGAAAAGTTTTTAACAAAGCCATTTTGGAATATGATATATCAAGTGAGCAGTATATAGTTTTAAAGTTAATTAATGAAAAAAAATTAACTCCGACTAAAATAGCAGATATTTTAAATAAAGACAAAGCCGCTATTACAAGATTTATAAATGCTTTGGAACATAAAAAATTAATAAAAAAAGAAAATTTTATAGATAAACGTTCATATAAGATTGTAATTACGGAAAAAGGAAAAACTGTTTTAAAAGATATTGATAATATTGTTTTAAAATTTAGAAAAAAAATTGAAAAAAATATTTCTAAAGAAAAAATAGAGTGTTTATTTGAAGTTTTGGCTAAAATAGAAAAAATAATGAAGGATTAGAATGAAAAAATATATTTTAATAGGATTGTTAACTTTCAGTTTAAACGCAAAAGTGGTGGATAAAGTTATTGCAAATGTGGAAGGTGAGCCTATTACATCTTATGAACTGCAAAATTTTTCAAAACAAAACAATCTTCCAAAAGATAAAGCATTAAGTATATTGATTCAGGAAAAATTAATTGACAGTGAAATTAAGAAAAGAGGTATAAGTGTAGATGAGTTTGAAATTGAAAATGAATTGGAAAATGTAGCTAAGCAAAACGGAATGGACCTGTTTCAGTTTAAAAATATTTTAGCGGGAAGGGGTGAACTAGAAAAAGTAAAAAAACAGATAAAAAACAATTTGTTAAAAAGAAAGCTTTTTAATCAGATAGTTCAGGCAAAATTAAAAATAAATCCCGATAGTTTAAAAGATTATTATAAAAAGCATATTGATGAATTCAATGTTTTTGATTCAATACAGGTTATAAAATATACTTCGAACAACCCTGAAATTTTAAAGAAAATAAAAAACAACCCTTTAATGAATTCAGCGGTAATTACATCAAAAACATTGGTTTTAAATTCTGATAATATGCCTCTTGGAATGATATTTTTATTTAAAAATCTAAAAGAAGGGGAATATTCCCCTATATTTAATGAAGGTATGAATTATTCTATGTATTATGTTGTAAAAAAAGAAGGTAAAAAAATACTGCCTTTTGAAAAGGTTCAAAATATTATTTATTCCAAAATTGCTCAGCAAAAACAGGATATAATATTAAAAACATATTTTGACAGATTAAAGAATAGGGCTGATATAGAAATATTTAACTGATTTTACAGCTTTTAACTTCTATATTTCCCTCTATTTTTTTAGGTTTATTTTCTTCGTATCTGTATATTTCATAATTAATATTATGTTTTTTTAAAATATTTTTTATTTTATCTTTTTCTTTGGTTAAAATAGCGACTCCACAATCTTTAAAAATATTATCAGGGACAGGAATAGATTTTATATTTTCTTTTTTTAAAATTTTTTCTGCTTTTAACCCTGTTTCTATTGAATCAAAATGAAAATAAAAATATTCATAAAGATTTTCATTAGTCAATTTATAATAAATTTCTTTTAAATGAAGTCTTATCCCATCAGGTAAATATTTAAGCTCAGCCATTTTCTTCCTTTAATTTTTTTTCCCTAAGCTGTCCGCAGGCAGCTGAAATATCCATTCCTTTACTTTTTCTTATAGTGCATAAAATACCTTTTTTTATTAAATAATCCTGAAATCTTTTCATTGTTTCATCATCTGGTCTTTGAAATTTAGTTCCTGGATATGGGTTAAAATAAATTAAATTTACTTTACTAGGAATTCCATTTAATAATTTTACCAGTTTTTTGGCTGCATTAATGTCATCATTCACATCTTTAATTACCAAATATTCAAACATTACTTTTTTTCTTTTATCAATAGGGAATTCTCTGATTGCATCAATTACACTTTCAATATTATATGCTTTGTTCATAGGAATTAATTTCTCTCTTGTTTCATTATCAACTGCGTGGAGGGAGATGGCTAAATTTACCCCTAAATTTTCATTTCCAAGTTTTTTTATTTTTGGCGCGATACCGGAAGTCGATACCGTCTGTCTTCTTGTAGAAATATTCATTCCGTCCGGATGGGATAATATTTTAATTGCTTTTACTAAATTTTCATAGTTATCAAGCGGTTCACCCATTCCCATATAAACAACATTTAATGCTTTATTTTCATCAAAGTTTTTAAATTTTTTCATCCACCAAACCTGTGCCACTATTTCGCCGGCACTTAAATTTCTTACAAATCCCCCTTTTGCAGTAAGACAAAAAGCGCATCCCACTTTACATCCAACCTGGGTGGAAACACAAACGGTATATTTATTTTCTTTCATTTTAATAAGAACTGTTTCAACTGTTCTTCCGTCTTTTAATTTGAATAAAAATTTTTCTGTTTCATCCATTGAAATTTCATGGTTTACAAGTTCAAAAGGGTTTATGATAAATTCTTTTTTTAATTTTTCTCTTAAAAGTTTTGGAATATTTTTCATTTCTTCAAAATTATCAACATATTTTCTATAAACCCAGTTATATAACTGTTTTACCCTGAATTTCGGCTCTATTCCCATTTCAATTAATTCTTCCGGTAAATAATCCATAAAAAATTTTTTATCCATTTTTTTCCTTTATGATTTTTTCTTGTATTAAATAATCTATTAAAATTTTTTTTGCTTTTTTTAAATTTTGCAAGTATTCTTTATGTGCATTTTTATAGCAATAATTTGTTATTACAAAAATGCCGATTGCAGGGATATTAAATTCCTTTGCCACTCTCAAGACTGAATAAAATTCCATATTTTCAGCATCAATTCCAAGTGTTAGGTATTTTTTAGACATTTTTTTACTAGTTGTAATGTAATTTGATGAATTTACAATTGTTTCACGTGAAACAGATAGTGATATGATATTATCAATCGGGGTATAGCATTTTTCTTTTAAAAAGCAGTGTTCAATATTTGATGCGGTTTTGGTTTTTATTATATCAAACGGTTTGAATTTTCCATAACTTCCAGCACTGCCTATAAAAATTAAAAAATCAGGTTTATCAAATAATACGAGTCTTGTTAAATTTATTGCACTTTCTATTAAACCTATACCTATAGGGTGAGCAAATGAAAATATTTCCTGATTTCCACTGCTTATTATTTGTATGTGTTTCACGTGAAACCTTTAATTACAATCTAAAATTATTTTGTATTTTAGTTCAATTTCCGCCGGTTTAAAAATTATTTTTTCTTCATCAGGATTTAAAAAAATCAAATGTTTAACAGGACAGTTATATTTGTTTTTTATTTTCTGAATGATTTCATATTGATATTTGTCATAATCTATTATAGCAATTTTTATATTTTTAAATTTTGCATCTTTTGGTGCATAGAATCGGTTATTTAAATAATTTTCAATTTCCCTGGAGTCTTTTAAAACATAACCGTTTTTAATTTTATAAAATTGAAATGGAAAAGTTAGGTTTTCTTTTGTTTGTATTAAAATCGCATCAATGTTTGGGACAATAAATTTTTTTTCTATTTTTGTAAATTCCACATCAAAACTAAATAAAACGGTACTAATTAAAAAAATTATAATTAATTTTACATTTTTCATTTTTCATTTTCCATTCAAATTATTAAATTCTTACGCTTATATTGTTTTTTTGTAAATATTTTTTAAGTTCCATTATATCAATTTCCCTGAAATGAAAAATACTGGCAGCCAAAGCGGCATCGGCAGAATGTTCAAAAACTTCTTTGAAATGCTCCATTTTTCCTGCCCCTCCGCTTGCAATTACCGGTACATGTACCATTTTAGAAATAATTTCAGTTATTTCTATATCAAATCCCGCTTTTGTCCCGTCTGTATCCATTGATGTTAACAGTATTTCACCAGCTCCCCTCTCAACAACTTCTTTTGCCCACTTGATTGCATCAAGACCTGTATCAACTCTGCCGCCTTTTATAAATACATTCCATTTTTTAGGCGCTATTTTTTTCACGTCAATTGCAACCACAATACATTGACTTCCAAATCTTTTTGCACCTTCATTTATAAAATCAGGATTTTTAACGGCGGCTGAATTAATTGAAACTTTATCACATCCTACATTGAGTAAATCGTATATATCATTTAATTCACTAATACCCCCTCCCACAGTTAAAGGAATAAAAACTTCTTTTGCAACTTTTTTTACGATATCAACAATTGGTTTTCTGCCTTCATGACTAGCAGTAATATCAAGGAAGGTTAATTCGTCAGCCTCTTCTTGGTTATATCTGATTGCAGCTTCGACAGGATCTCCCGCATCACGCAGTCCCACAAAATTTACCCCTTTAACGACTCTTCCGTCTTTAACATCAAGGCAGGGTATAATTCTTTTTGCAAAATATTCCATATATTACCTTTTTTGTTATAATTTTAACATCTTTACATTAAAAAAAGGATATGCTATAATCAAGGCGAAAAAAAAATTTGGTCAAAATTTTTTAAAAGACAGACATTATTTAAATAAAATCGTCGAAGCGATGCCCAATACTCAGAATTTAACAGTAGAGATTGGGCCTGGCTTAGGCGATTTAACGGAAAAGTTGCTGGAAAAAAGAAGAGTAACAGCAATAGAAATAGATAAAGATTTATGTGAAGTTTTAAAACAAAAATTTCCTGATTTAAATCTTTTGTGTGGTGATGTACTTGAATTTTGGAAAAAGGGGTCTTTAGCAGAAGAAAATTATGATTTGATTGCAAATTTACCTTATTATATTGCAACAAATATAATTTTAAAAGCTTTAAAAGACAAAAATGCAAAAAATATTTTAGTTTTAATTCAAAAAGAAGTTGCAGATAAATTTAGTGCAAAAGTAGGTGAAAGAAATTATTCGGCACTGGCTATTTTAGCTCAGAGTGTGGCTGAAGTTAAAAAATTGTTTGATATACCTCCTGGAGCATTTGTTCCTGCTCCGAAGGTCACAAGCAGTGTAATTTTATTTGAAAAATTTAATGAAACTTATGATGAAGAATTTGCTAAATTTTTAAAAATTGCTTTTGCAAATCCAAGAAAAACGCTTAATAAAAATTTATCTGCAACTGGATTAAAACTACAAGATTTTGGACTTGATCCAAAATTGAGGCCTCATCAGGTAGACGGCTCTACTTTTTTCCAGCTCTTTTCCGCGCTAAAGGAAAGGAGTAAGAATGGAAATAACAAAAAATAATGAAATAAATCAAATTTTAAATAATCAAAATCAAACTGACAAACAAAACAGTAAAAACAGTTTGACAGAAAAAACAAATACAAATAATTCAAATAATCAAGATAAAAAAATAAGAAATTCAAAACCTCAAAAAAAATTAGACCCTAAAAATTTTGTTTGGTTTAAAGATTTAAACAAAGCATTTAATGAAAATGAAAAAATTCACCAAGCAAGACTTACTACATATAATAAAATTAATGAAAATACAAAAGGATGGGTTAGATTTACACCTCTTGGGGGGCTTGATGAAATAGGCGGAAACTGTGCAGTGCTTGAGACTGAAAACAGTGCAATAATTATTGACTGTGGAATGAGTTTTCCAAGTGAAGATATGCATGGAGTTGATATTTTGATTCCGGATTTCAGTTACTTAAAGGAAATCCGTCATAAAATCAAAGGTTTGATTATAACCCACGGTCATGAGGATCATATAGGGGCGGTGCCATATTTGTTTAAAGAAATGCAAGTTCCGATTTATGGTACAAGTTTGCCTCTTGCAATGATAGAAAATAAATTTAAAGAACACAAAATACTTCAGTATAAAAGTTATTTCAGAAGTGTTAAAAAACGACATCCTATTCAAATAGGAGATTTTAAGGTTGAGTGGATTCATATGACCCATTCTATTATTGATTCATCATCTCTTGCAATTCAAACGCCAATAGGGACAATAATTCATACAGGCGATTTTAAAATAGATCATACTCCGATAGACGGATATGCGCCAGATTTACACAGACTTGCATATTATGGGGAAAAAGGTGTTTTAGCGCTTTTCAGTGATTCTACAAACTCATATAAACCCGGAGTTACTCCAAGTGAGAGTGTAGTTGGAAAAACATTTGATGATTTGTTTTTAAAAAGTAAGGGCAGGGTTATTATGTCAACCTTTTCATCAAATATCCACAGGGTTTATCAGGCAATTGAAAGAGGTATTAAACACGGTAGAAAAGTATGTATAATCGGTAGAAGTATGGAACAAAATCTGAATGTGGCGATGGATTTAGGATATATTAAATTGCCAAGAGATATTTTTATAGACCCGTATGAAATCGGTAAATATCAGGATCATGAAATTTTAATTATTACAACCGGTTCCCAGGGTGAAAGTATGAGTGCACTTTACAGAATGGCCATTGATGAACATAGACATGTAAAAATAAAAGAGGGTGATCAGATTGTAATTTCAGCTAAAGCTATTCCTGGAAATGAACCGACAGTTTCCCAACTTATAAACTTTTTAATGAAAAAAGGTGCAAAAGTGGCTTATCAGCAGTTCAGCGAAATACATGTGAGCGGACATGCAAGCCAGGAAGAACAGAAACTGATGCTAAGACTTGTAAAACCTAAATATTTTTTCCCGGTTCACGGAGAATATAACCATTTAATGAAACACAGGGAAACCGCATTATCAACCGGTATGGATGAAAATAATATTTTTGTAATGGAAGACGGGGAACAATGGGAAATTACTCCAAAAAGAGTCAGGAAAGTGAAATCAGTAAAAACAGGTAAAATTTATATAGATAATCAAATTAATGAACAGATTGAAGATGATATAGTACTTGATAGGCAAAAACTTGCAAGTGACGGAATTATTATGATTGTGGCCCAAGTTGATAAACAAAATAAAAAATTAATAAACCGTCCAAGGGTTACAACATATGGAATCATCGCAGATAAAGAAGACAAAGCATTTGCAAAAGAAATGGAGGAGATTTTAATTAATTATATAAACCATGCAAAAGATTATGTTTATGAAAAAAACAGAATTTTTGAAAATGAACTTAGAAATGTCATAAGAAAACATGTATTTAGAAAAACAAAAAAATACCCTACAATTGTTCCGGTGGTTTATTTTATGTAAATTATTCTGTTTCTTCCTTTTTCCTTTGCTAAATACAAAGCGACATCCGCTCTTTGCATTAAAGAAATATAATCATCTTCTTCATTATATTCGGTTACGCCAAAAGAAGCAGTTACTTTCAAACCATTGAAATCATGATTTTCAATGGCCTGTCTTAATTTTTCAGCCAATTTTTTGGCATCACTTCCTTTTGTAAAAGGTAAAATAATAAGAAACTCTTCTCCTCCCCATCTTCCGAAAATGTCTGTTTTTCTGATATTTTGTTGTATTAAATCAGATATTTCCTTTAATACAAAATCACCTTTTGCATGTCCGTAAGTGTCATTAATTTGTTTAAAATGGTCAATATCAAAATATATAATCGAAAGCGGGGTATTGTATCTCTTTGCTTTTTCAATTTCTTCATTCAATCTTTTGTCTATTGCTAATCTGTTTAAAATATTGGTTAACAATTTATCATGAGTTGCAACCATTTCCAATTCTTTTTTTATTTTTTTTATTTTTAAATATAAAATAATCAGTAAAATTAACATTAACAATAAAGTTGCTATAACAGTGATTCCTATTATAATTTTTGTTTTAACCTGTTTATAAGGTATACCGTTATTAATTACAACTGTAAAGTATTTGTTTAATATTTCTATTTTTTCCTGCGGAGTTAAATCATCAATTGCTCTGTTGAGTATTTGCTGGAGTGTTTTGTAATCATCTCTTATCATAAATTTTAGAGGGAAGGAAAAAGGAGTGACACCTTTTATGTTTATATCTAAAAATTTATCTTTGGTAATAAAATATCCTAAAACAGGAAAAATATCTATTACTGCAAAAACATCCCCTTTTTCTAACAGTTTTAATCCTTCTTCCGTATTGTTTACCTGAACAATTTTGATTTTAGGATAATGTTTTTTTATTAATTCGTAAGCAGTGTAATTTTTTCCTATTGCTACTTTTTTTCCATATAAATTTTCCATATCTAAAATAGGGCTTACATTATTTTTAGTTGCTATTACGATAGGATAAGTTGCATAGGGTTTTGTAAAAATTGCGTATTTTTCCCTTTTTTCTGTATTGGTGGTGTTGGGCAGGATATCTGCTTCTTTATTTTCTATTTTTTTTAAAGCAGTTGTAAAATTAGGTGCAATTTCACATGTTTTTTTAAGATATGTTCTGTTGCTGATTAAATTCCAAAAATCTATAGAAATTCCGGTTAATTTATCATGTTTCATATAATTAAATGGAGGCCAGTTGGAAGCAGATATACAGTGAATAATATTATTTTCTATAAATTCTTTTTCTTTTTTTGACATAATATAAGGAGAATATACAAAATCTAAAAAGTGAAAATTGTTTTTAATATTAAAAATTAATTGATATAATAGTTTGATTGCATTGATTTTATCTCTTTTAAATAAAAAATCTTTTGAAAGAAAGGGAATTGTTTTATAAGCTTCGTCTTTTAATTTATCATAAGTAAAATGTTGTGTATTGTATTTTTTTAAAATAACTGTGATTGTTTCATCAATATGATTTTTTGCATATTCCCAGCCTTTTTGAGTGGCTTTTACAAAATTTTTGACAGTTTTTGGATTGTTTTTTAAAAATTTTTCAGAAGTAAAAAGTATGTCTCCGTAAGTATCGATTCCTTCACTTAATGGGGAAAAAAGTTTATACTGAACATTGTTTTTTTGTAAATAATACAATTGGTCTGTAGAAAAAATAATATAAATTCCTTTTTTGTGTATTAAATCATTTATGGAATAGGGCTTGTTGGTACATTTTATATCTTTTATATCTATACCTTCTTTTTTTAGCATTGCAACGATTGCAATATTATAAACCCCCATATTTGAGGAATGTATTGTTTTTCCTTTTAAGTCTTTAATAGATTTTATGGACGGATCCGTAGAAACAAGAGCTAATGGGGTGTTTTCAAAAATAGGCATGAGAGCAATAACAGGTTTTTCCTTTAATTTGTAATATATCAGTGAGGAATTTCCTATACCAAAATCGGCTTTGTTTGTTAAAACATCATTGACGATATTGTTACCGTGGAATTCATTAAAATTTACATTCAAACCGAATTTTTTATAAAAGCCTTTTTCTTTAGCCATATAAAAACCGGCAAATTGAAAGGCATTTTTCCATTTTAAATCTAGAGTTATATTTGTAGCAGCGTAAACAGAAGATATTAATAAAATAATTATAAAAATTGGCATAATAAAAAAACCCCCCAAAATTTGATATAATATAATTATATAAAAAAATATTATATCAACAAAACTTTTTAAATTAAAGGAGAAAAATGAAGAAAAAAATAGAATATCCAAGAATGTGGGGATATACTATTATAGGGGAAGATAAAGAAAAAATGAAAAATGCCGTAAAAGAGTGTATTGACAATCAGGAATGTGAGGTAAAAGATTCAAAATCTCACGGAAAATATCATTCCCAAAAATTTGAGGCTTATGTAACAAGTGAAGAAGAAAGAAATGAATTTTTTAAAAGATTACAGCAGCATAAAGATATAAAATTTGTTTTATAAAGGTTTAAAATGATAATAAATACTCCGATAGATATGCATTTACATTTAAGAGAGGGAGATATCTTAAAAGATGTATTGCCTTATACAGAAAATCAGTTTGCAGCGGCTGTGGTGATGCCGAATTTAGTTCCTCCTGTAGACAATAAGGAAAGGCTGCTTTCTTATAAAGAAGAAATTTTAAAAACTGCTAAAAATTTCATTCCTCTTATGAATGTTTTTATGAGGGATTATAATGAAGATGAATTATTGGAATTAAAAGAGCTGATTTTTGCAATTAAACTTTATCCTGCAGGAATTACTACAAACAGCGAGGGTGGGGTTAAGGGTATAGAATCTGTTTATCCAGTGCTTGAAATGATGCAGGAATTCGAAATTCCTCTTAGTGTTCATGGGGAGACTCACGGATTTGTAATGGAGAGGGAAAGGGAATTTATTCCTGTTTATGAAAAACTGGCCCGTGATTTTCCAAAACTTAAAATTATAATGGAACATGTCGGGACTGCTGAAATGCTTGATTTGCTTGATAAATATGATAATCTGTATGCCACAGTTACCCTTCATCATCTGCTTTTAACATTAGATGATGTGGCAGGAGGTATGCTAAATCCCCACTATTTTTGTAAACCTATTATTAAAACTCCAAAAGACAGGGATGCAATACAACGATTCGTAAAATCGGGCCATAAAAAAGTTATGTTTGGAAGCGATTCTGCCCCTCATCCATTGAAAAATAAACTAAAAGGTGCTGCAGGAGTGTTTTCTGCACCTGTAATACTGCCTGCACTTGCTGAATTTTTTGAAGGTGATATTGAAACATTTCAAAAATTTATAAGCGATAACGCAAGAAATAATTTTAATATCAATGTACCTGAAAAAAAAGTGGAAATTGTAAAAGAAGAATGGAGAGCTCCTTATATAGTGGGTGAAATCAAACCTATGTTTGCAGGAAAAATTTTTAAATTTAAAGTTATAAGTTAACGCCAAATTTAGGCATTGAACAGGTATTTAGGATAAAAAGAGTCCCGAAATCTCGGGATTTTTTAAGTTTTGATTAAGCTTGTAGTAGTATAATTTTCAAAAACCTCAGGGGCTACATATGAAAAAAGTAATAAAAAGAGACGGAAGCTATCAGAATTATTTCCCTTATAAAATTGAAGAAGCAATTATTAAAGCTTTTGATGCCACAAATGTAAAATACGACCCTCATGTGTTTGAAGAAGTGATTGAGAGAATAAAAGAGATAGAAACCCCGGAAGTAGAGTTTATTCAGGATTTAATAGAGAAATCTTTGTATAAACATGGATATTTTGATGTAATGAAAAATTTTATGCTTTATAGACACCTGCATAAACTTCAAAGAGAAAATCTGTTAGACAAAGAAGCCACATATATAAACTGCAATACCACAATAGAAGAATATATCAGCAAACAGGACTGGAGAATTCAGGCAAACTCAAATACGGGATATTCACATGCCGGACTTATAAACAATACCGCCGGTAAGGTAATAGCAAATTACTGGCTTGATAAGGTTTATTCCCCTGAAGAAGGCAGGGCTCACAGAGATGGGGATTATCATATCCACGATTTGGACTGTCTTGCACCATATTGTGCCGGTTGGAGTTTGAGAAATTTATTGAATGAAGGGTTTAACGGAGTTAGGGGAAGAGTTGAAAGCACTCCCCCAAATCATTTTAGAAGTGCTTTGGGGCAGATGGCAAATTTTTTGGGAATACTGCAGAGTGAATGGGCGGGAGCTCAGGCATTTAGCAGTTTTGACACATATCTTGCCCCTTATGTTTTTAAAGATAAACTAAATTACAATGAAATAAAAAACGCAATTGAGAGTTTTGTGTACAATTTAAATGTTCCGGCCCGCTGGGGACAGAGTCCTTTTACAAACATTACACTTGATTTTAAAGTGCCGGATGATTTAAGAGATCAGATTCCTACAAAAAACAATAAGCATCTGTTTGAAGGAATAGAAGATAAAGAATTACTAGCCAAACTTCAAAAAAGAAATCCTAAAATCAAAAAACTAACCGATGCGACTTATAAAGATTTTGAACCGGAAATGCAGGAAATTATAAAAGCGTATTATGAAGTAATGACAAAAGGCGATGCAATAGGTCAGCCTTTTACATTCCCTATTCCTACGGTAAATATTACAGAAGATTTTGACTGGGATTCACCTGCTGCTCAGGCACTTTGGGAAAACACAGCAAAAATAGGAAGCAGTTATTTTCAAAATTTTATAGGAAGCCAGTATATTATAGATGAAAACGGAAACAGAGTAAGAAACCCGAATGCTTACGAACCCGGGGCGGTCAGGAGTATGTGCTGCAGATTGCAGCTTGATTTAAGAGAGCTTTTAAAAAGAGGTGGCGGACTTTTTGGAAGTGCCGAAATGACAGGAAGTATCGGGGTTGTAACAATTAATATGGCAAGACTGGGATATCTTTTTAAAAGAGATAAAGAAGCACTTCTTGAGAGACTTGAATATCTAATGGAACTTGCTAAATCAACGTTAGAGAAAAAAAGAAAATTTGTACAGGAAATGTATGACAGGGGGCTTTATCCTTATACAAGAAGATATCTCCCTGGATTTAACAATCATTTTTCAACAATCGGTGTAAACGGTATGAATGAAATGATAAGAAACTTTACCAACGACAAGGAAAATATAGCAACCAAATGGGGAATTGAATTTGCAAAGGAGATACTCGAATTTATGAGGGAAAAACTAAAAAAATTCCAGGAAGAGACAGGAAATCTTTATAACCTTGAAGCTACTCCTGCAGAAGGAACAACATACAGGTTTGCAAAAGAAGATAAAAAAAGGTTTCCAAATATTATTCAGGCGGGATTTGAAGATGCACCTTATTATACAAATTCATCACAACTGCCTGTAAATTATACCGATGACCCGTTCGAAGCACTTTCACTTCAGGATGAACTGCAGACTTTATATACAGGGGGAACGGTTTTGCATCTTTATATGAGTGAAAAATTAAGTTCGCCGGAGGCTGCTAAAAATCTGGTAAGAAAAGCAATTACAAATTTCAGACTGCCTTATATTTCTATTACACCGGTATTCAGTGTATGCCCGAAACACGGATATATTCCGGGTGAACATGAATACTGTCCATACTGCGATGAGGAACTTTTACAGAAAATTGAAGAAGGTAAATTCAAACTTGATGATTAAATCAAAAAAGGAGATAATATGGAAGAAAAAGTTTTGTCAAAAGAAGAAATTTTAGAAAAATTAAGAGAAAAAAGACAAAAATGTATGGTTTATACAAGGGTAATGGGATATCACAGACCTGTTGAGAGTTTCAATATAGGTAAAAAAGCTGAACATAAAGAGAGAAAATATTATAAAGAAAATTAGTGAACGGTATTTATTCTATTCAAAAATTTTCCTCTCTTGATTTTCCAGGAAGACTATGTGCGATTCTTTGGTTTAGCGGCTGCAATATGAGATGCCCTTACTGCTACAATAAAGATGTTGTGTTTGGAAAAAAACAGATTGAAGAAGATGAGGTAATAGATTTTTTAAAAACAAGAACGGGGCTGCTTGACGGTGTGACATTTACAGGAGGATGTCCTACTCTTTATCCCAATCTTATAAATTTTTCTAAAAAAATCAAAGATATGGGATTTGAAATAAAACTGGATACAAACGGTATAAACTTTGAAATTTTAAAAGAAATGAAGGATAAAAATCTTGTTGATTATATAGCCCTTGATTTTAAAGCCCCACCTGAGAAATTTGAGCAAATTACCAAAAACAGACATTATGAAAAATTTGAGAGTACTCTTGAAATGTTGATTAACTCTAATATTGAATTTGAGGTAAGGACTACTGTCCATACGGATTTACTGGATGAAAATGATATAAATAAGATTATCACTATTTTAAAAAATAAAGGTTATAAAGGAACTTATTATCTTCAAAATTTCTTTGAAACCGATAAAGAAACAATTGGAAATATTGGCCCTCAGAAAAGAAAACTTGATTTATCCCTTCTTGATAATTCAATACCTCTTGAATTTAGAAATTTTTAGTATAATAATCCTTAAGTTATTTAAGGAAAAACATGAGTCAGAAAAAACTCTCCCAAATGCTGCCACAAGAAAAAGGTATCATTAAAAAAATAGGGAATATAGAAAAACTTAAAGAGAGACTTTTGGAACTGGGCGCTTTAAAAAACACTCCCATAGAAGTTATACGTACAGCCCCTTTCGGTGATCCTATAGAGTTAAAAATAGGCAATACCTATGTAGCAATCAGGAAAAATGAAGCAGATAAAATAGATGTTGAACTTTTTAAGGAAAAAAATTGATAACCATTGCTTTTGTGGGAAATCCGAATACAGGAAAAACAGCCTTAATCAATGCAATAGCCGGAACTGATTTGGAGGTTGGAAACTGGCCGGGTGTTACGGTTGAAAAAAAAGAAGTGACATTTAATTATGGAAATGAAACACTTCATCTTATTGACCTGCCCGGCACTTACACCTTGTCTCCTTATACCATGGAAGAAAAAATTACAAGGGATGTAATATGCTCTTCTGACATAGACGGAATAATAAATGTTGTGGATACCACTGATATCAGACGTAATTTGTATCTCACACTGGAACTTATAGATTTGCAAAAACCTATTGTAATTTCCCTTAATATGTTTGACGAATTTACAAAAAGGGGATACAGCCTTGATATAGCAAAACTTCAAAATATTCTTGGAATTGTTTGTGTACCTACCATTGCAACAATAAAACTTGGGGTAAAAGAAGTAATTAACAAAAGTGTTGAAGCTGTAAAAAACAATCATATTCCAAAAATAATGCCTTACCAGGAACATATAGAAAAAGAGATTGATTTTTTAATAAAAAAGATGGAAAATATTGATTGCAGATTAAAAAGATTTTTGGCTATCAAACTTTTGGAAAATGATGAATTTGCCATTAAAAGAATTGAAGAAAAAGCCCCCTTTATACTTGAAGATGTAAAAAATGCAAGAGAAAGACTAAAGAAGCATTTTGGAATGAGTGTAAAAGAATTTATTATTCGGGACAGATATCAAAGGATTGATAAAATATTAAATAAAGTTATGCAAAAACCGTTAATAGACAAAGTTCTTTTAAGTGATAAAATTGACGGTATTGTTTTGCATAAATGGCTTGGTCTGCCTGTGTTTTTTACAATAATGTTTTTAATGTTTAAAATAACATTTGACGGCAGTTCTCCATTTGTTGAGTGGATGGGGGGATTTTTTGAAAATTTTGTATCTCCTCATTTAAGGGCGGCAATGACAAATCTGCCAGAGTGGCTTAGTTCTTTTATAGTTGACGGAATGGTAAGCGGTGTGGGATTGGTTCTTTCATTTTTGCCACTTTTATTTTTTTTGTATTTTTTTATGGCTGTTTTGGAAGAGAGCGGATATATGGCAAGGGTCAGTTTTTTGCTTGATAAACTGGCTTCAAAACTTGGAATAAAAGGAAATGCTTTTATATCCTTGATTATCGGGTTTGGCTGTAATGTGCCGGCTGTTTATTCCACAAGGACTATGAGTTCATTTAGGGAGAGAATTATTACAACATTGATGATTCCGTTTATGAGCTGCAGTGCAAGGCTTCCTGTTTATGCCCTTTTTGCGGGGCTGTTTTTTTTTTCTTATCAATCAGTAATTATATTTTCTTTTTATATTATTGGAATTGCAGTCGCTTTTATAACCGCTTTTTTGGCAAATAAAATAATTCCAAAAACATATACGAAACCTTTTTTTCTTGAACTTCCAACTTATCATATACCCACACTCAGGGGTATTTGGATTTTAATGTGGCCAAAACTCAAAGATTTTATAGTAAAAGCCGGAACCGTAATAGTGGCGGCATCCGTGATTCTTTGGGTTGTTATAAATCTTCCGCCAAATTCAACCCCTAAGAGTTCATATCTTGCTGAAATGTCAAAAAAAATTACGCCTGTTTTTAAGCCTTTGGGATTTGGAGGACACTGGGAGCCGGTAGCCGCTTTAATTCCAGGAACATTGGCAAAAGAGGTAATTATAGGGTCTCTAGGTACAATTTACGGTGTTGAGTCGGATAAAAAACCTGTTGCAAAAAACGGAATTTTAAAAGATTTTATAATTCAAATGAAAAGTTTATACAATGCTTTTGCCGAGTCTGTCAGAAATCTTTTTACTGTAAAAATTAAAACACTGGAAATTGAAAAGCAGCCTTCAGAGCTTCAACAAAAAATAAAAAGCCAGTTTACATCTTTGGGGGCTTTCAGTTATCTTGTTTTTGTGCTTTTATATATCCCCTGTGTTTCAACCATGGCGGCGATAAAAAACGAGTTTGGATGGAAGCTGATGATATTTGAAACAGTTTTTTTACCGATAGTGGCATATTTTGTTTCATTTGTAATTTATAATTTTTTAAGGTTTATATAATGATTCAGTATTACATACTTTTGGGAATTATAACGGGTATTTTTGCAGGGGCTTTAGGTGTAGGAGGAGGGCTTGTTATAGTTCCGGGGCTTTTTTTGATTTTTAAGCATTTTCATCTGTTTAATTCTGAATATATGCATTATGTGGCCGGGACATCTTTGATGATAGTCTCTTTTACCGTTATAGGAAATATTATTTCTTATGAGAAGCAAAAAAGAATAGACTGGAATCTTTTTAAAAAACTTGTTTTTTATATTGTTCCGTTTAATATAACAGGTGCCTTGATAGCAAGTTTTCTTCCTTCAAAGATTCTTGAAAAGTTTTTTGGACTTGTTATTTTGATTTTATGTATTAATATGATAATAAATACATTTAAAAAATATAAATTAAAAGTAAATTATGAAAAAAAAGAAATTCCTTTTGTTATGAAAATGGTTATAGGAATTGTAATGGGGCTTAAATCCGGAATGTTTGGAATAGGAGGAGGCGCTTTTATAACTCCTATTTTACTAAATTACGGAGTTGATATTAAAAAAGCCACAGCCACCACTTCGGCGCTTATTCTGCCTCTTGGAATTATCGGAACTTTGATGTATATTTTATTAGGGCTTAAAAGTAATTATCCGTATACCATTGGTTATGTATATCTGCCGGCGGTTTTACTTGTGGCGCCTTTTTCTGTGGCTTCCACTTTTATAGGGGCATGGATGTCACATAAAATGTCAAAACTCTGGCTTAGGGTTTTATTTATTCTGTTTTTGTTTTTTATAAGTTTACATTCACTTTTGGGTTAAAGGAATAAAATGCTTTTTGATAATTTGGTTAATGATTATGAAGCCTGGTTTGAAAAACATCCTGAAATTTATGAAGAGGAGATAAAAACTATTAAAACTCTGCTTCCTGAAGGAAAAGGTATTGAAATAGGGGTCGGTACCGGCAGATTTGCAGCACCTCTTGGTATAAAATTCGGCATTGAGCCAAGCAAAGAGATGGGTGAGGTTGCCAAAAAAAGGGGTATTGAAGTTGTAAATATGACCGCAGAAGAGATGGATTTTAAGGGGGAATTTGATTTTGCTCTGATTGTCACTACTATTTGCTTTGTAAAAGACCCTCTAAAAACGCTTCAAAATACATATAAAGTATTAAAAAAAGGAGGGTTTATACTGGTTGCTTTTGTGGATTTGAATTCTCCTCTTGGAAGATTTTATGAAAAACATAAACAAAAATCCAAGTTTTATAAAGAGGCTACCTTTTTTACGAAAGATGATATAATAGATTTATTAAGTAAAGCAGGATTTGATGATTTTGAATGTGTTGAAAATTTATATGGCAAGAATTTGGATAATTTGAGTTTTGGAATAAATAAATGCAACGGCGGGGCGTTTAAAGTAATAAGGGGTAGAAAATGAGATTCAGTATAGTTTTTGACAACTACAGGGCAAATGAAAAACTGGAGAGTTTTTGGGGATTTGGATGTATGATAAATGATGATTTTTTGTTTGATACAGGAAGTAACGGAAGAGCGCTTGTTAGGAATATGGCAAAGATGAATTTTGATTTGGAAAAATTAAAATATCTTTTTATTTCCCATCCACACTGGGACCATATTGGTGGGATTGATTCTGTTGTTGATGTAAACAGAAATTTAACTCTTTTTTTACCTGATTCTCTTTCGGCTTTATATATAAGGGATTTAAAGAAACTCAGCGAAAAAGTAAAAGTAATAAACGAATATCCTACAAGGCTTTTTGATAATTTTTATTCAACCGGAGTTATGCATCCGGTAGGTGAACAAAGCCTTGTAATTGATGAGGGTGAATTTTCTATTGTAGTTACGGGATGTGCACATCCGGGAATTGTAAATATTGTAAAAAGAGCGATTGAAATGCTAAATAAACCCGTTCTTTATGCACTTGGCGGATTTCATTTAATGAGAAGCTCTGAAGAAGAAATAGCAGAGGTTATAAAAGAGCTTAAAAATTTAGGGGTAGAATATGTAACGCCTACTCACTGCAGCGGGGATTTAGCAATTGAAATGTTTAAAGAGGCTTATGGTGAAAATTATATTCCGGGGGGAGTCGGAAGGATTATTGAGTTTTAATTTTTTTTATGTCTTACTCTTCTTAATTCTTTTTCAATTATATCTTTATAAGCCCATTTTTTAAGGGTTTTTTGAATAATTTCCTCTGTAAGCTGAGGCTTATCATACATACCTTTTAAGCTTCTTTGCCTCTGGGCTTCGTATAAAATAACTGCGTTTGCTACTGACACATTAAGGCTTTGGCTCATTCCATACATAGGAATAATCACTTTTTTGTCCGCATATTTTATGCTTGTTTCACTTGCCCCGTCAACTTCGTTTCCAAGAACAATTAAAGTTGGTTTTGTATAATCAACTTCCCTGAAATCAACTGTATCTTCATCAAGCAGGGTAACTACCACCTGATAGCCTTCTTTTTTGATATCCTGATAAAATTTTTCAATGTCATCAATGTATTCATGAAAAATCCATTTGTGAGCACCCATCGTGATTTCGTTGTTTAATTTTACTTTTTTTTGATGGCGGTAATATAATTTTCCCACATTTACAGCATCACAGGTCCTGACAATTGCCGCAAGGTTGTGGGGCGAATATACATAATCCATAAAAACCCTCAGGGTATCCTGGCGGGTGTAAAGGATTTTTTTCATTTTTTCTAGTCTTTCCTCATTAACTAAATACACTTTACTCCTTTAGTTTTTTTTCAACAGACTCAAAAAAAGTGCAGCAGTTGCAATTATAACAATTGCCGGGGTTGGGGCTATATCATATTTTGCACTGATACAAATTCCGGCTGTTGTAAAAACTGCAGCTAAAACAGAGCTTAAAATAATCATTTTATAAAATTTATTTGTAAATCTCTCAGCAATAAGCGGAGGAATGGTAAAAAGGGCCAAAACCAGAATAATTCCAATAGCCCTTACACTCATTACAATACTTAATGTTGTAAGGATTAAAAACAGGGTATAAATTAGATTTGCATTTATTCCCCTTAAATATAAAAATTCTCTGTCATAACTCATTGCAAGAAAATAGTTGTAAAGTAAAATAATTGAAATTATTAAAACAATATCAACGCTTATCATATATTTTAAATCATTTGAATCAACAAGTAAAATATTTCCGAAAAGATAGCTTAACACATCCGAATGATATCCGGGTGCCATGGATAAAAAGAGAATTCCCAAACTCATTCCCACAGCCCATATAACTCCTAAGAAACTATCAAGTCTGTTTGGATATTTAACTGAAATAAAAGCTAAAATAAGGGTTAAAAACAAAGCAAAAACGGTGGTTGTAAGTAAAACACTGCTTCCAAGAAAAATGGCAAGCCCGATTCCTCCAAAACTTCCGTGTGCAATACTTCCCGTAATTGCGCTTGCTTTATTTATTACTATCAAAGAGCCTATTATTCCAATGGCAATGCTAAGCAGCACTCCTGCGTATATTGAATTACTTATTAAATCCCACATCTGTATCCTTTAAAAATTCCATTAATTCCACTTCACAGAAATGCTGGTCTGTTGGAATATTAAGTTTAGGCCCTTCGTGAATAATGGCAATTTTATTTATATATGCTATTTTATCTACTTCTTTAAATAATATTTTAATATCATGGCTTACTACTATTCTTGTTATATCAAGACTTTCTATTAAATCCAAAATTTCTTTTTGGCCTTTTATATCAATTGCGCTGGTCGGTTCGTCCATTATCAAAATTTTTGGTTCAGTTGCAAGAGCACGTGCAATTAATACTTTTTGCCTCTGGCCTCCTGAGAGGTCGCGTATTTTTTTATCTTTTAAATGGGCAATATTTAATCTCTCAAGCATTAAAAGAGCTTTATGTTTGTCTTCTTTTGAATAAAAAAACTTGCCTTTTTTAAGTCTTCCCTGCAGTACTATATCAACAACGGTTATAGGAATATCAAGTGAGAAAGTTGTATATTGAGGAACATATCCTATTAAATGGCGTGCTTGAAGTGGGGATTTGCCATAAATTTTAATCTCTCCCCTGTTTGGCTTTAAAAATCCTAAAATCAGTTTTAAAAGAGTGCTTTTTCCCCCTCCGTTTGGACCTATGATGGCCAAAAATTCTTTATCCATGAGGGTTAAATTTATATTTTCTAAAATCCAGTCTTTATCGTATTTAAAATATAAATTTTTTATTGTAATGGCTTTCATTTAAGTGCTTTTATAAGTTTTTTGATTGTAATTCTCGGATCTTCATTTAGCGGGCTTATTACATATGTTTTAGCACCTATTTTTTGTGCAATAATTTCAGCATATTTTTTAGGAAATTCCGGTGAAATGATTACAGTTTTTATGCTGTTTTCCTTTGCAATTTTTAAAATTTTATTCAAGTAAGAAAAGCTCGGTTCTTTTCCCTCTTTTTCGAGAGCTATTTCTTTTATGTGAAAATCCTCTGCAAAATGATAAAATGCGGGATGGAATGTAATAAAGGATTTTTGTTTTATGTTTAAAAATCCCTCTTTTTCAAGACTGGCCAGTGAATCAATAAATTTTACATAATTATTTAGATAAAATTTTTTATTTTCAGGGTCTGCTTTAATGAGTTCATCCAATACCACTTTTGCTTGAAGTTGCAATTTAGCGGGACTTAGCCAGATATGAGGGTTAGAATTTTTGTTTAAGTATTTTCCAAAATATACCACTTTAATGTCGGGATTAACTTCTTTTATTTTTGAGAGGTATTTTTTATCAAATGGTACGCCTATTGTAAAATAAATATCGCTTTTTTTAATGTTTTTAAGTTCTTTGAATCCTATTGAATAGGTTGCAGGAGAACTTCCCGGAGGTACCATTATATAAACATTAGCCTTTTTACCCGCTATTGCTTTTACAACCCCTTTTTGGGGTAACACGGTTACTGAAATATTCAGTGCAAAACTTAAAACAGGCAATAACAAAAATAACAAAAATTTTTCACTTTTAATTTTTAACTTTCCACTTTTTTTTACACTCATTGCATATTCCTTCAAATTTAATTTTTATCGAATCTATCGCAAAATCGGTATAATTGGACAAACTTATCACATCTTCCGGTTTTAAAGCATTCAGGCAATAAATTTTTTTGCATATTTTGCATTCAAAATGCGGATGAATCGGGTTGTGAATTTTACAGTTTATTTCGTAAAAACTGATTCCGTCACTGTTTTTTATTTCTCTAATTATTTCTTTTTTTAAAAGAGAGTGCAGATTTCTATAAATTGTAGTTTTGTCTACATTTAAAATGTTTTGCAACTCTTTTGCGGGTAAAATATGTTTTTGTAACAGTTTGGCTATTTTTAATTCTGTTTTTTTCAAATTTTTTAATTTTTCACACATATTGAAATTATAGCAAAATGCAACTTAGTTGCAAATAATTTTTATATTATAATTATAAAAACAATAAGGAGAAAGAAATGTTTTTTGGCAAAAATGACTGTAAGGATTATGAAAAAAAAATAAAACAATTGGAAGAAGAATTGAGTGAAAAGGACAGAATTATAGAGGATTTAAAGAGTCAGTTGAACGAAAAAAAAGTATTGGAAAATAAACTTAATAAATTTACTTCAAAAGCAAGCAGCTGTTTTAACACATTGGAAGAAAACATTGGGTTAATAGAAAAAATTGCCAATAAAGCGGATATTCATATAAATGATGTAAAAACATTAATAGAAGTTGTAAAGGGGAATAAAAAAGAAATAGATGAATTAAAAAGAATTTTTGAAAATTTTGTTAAGGAAGTAGAAAAATTAATCCAGTTTTCCGATGTTGCAAGACAAAATATAGTAGAATTGAATGAGAGTGTAGGAAATATTAATAATATTATACAGCTTATTAAAGAAATTGCAGATCAGACCAATTTATTGGCACTTAATGCCGCAATTGAGGCAGCAAGGGCGGGAGAGCACGGAAGAGGTTTCGCTGTGGTTGCCGATGAGGTGAGAAAACTGGCTGAAAGGACTCAAAAAGCAACAAGTGAAGTTGAAGTGACTATTAATGTTTTAAAACAAAATACTTCCAATTTTACCCAGGAAGGTGCTAATTTAGATCATATCATATTTCAGATGCAAGAACTTTTAAACAGTTTTAAAGAAGGGTTTGAACATTTATTAAGTATTGATGAAAAAGTTTTTGATGAAATTGAAGATATGACTTCTTCTTTAGATGAGTTGGAATCAAAAATTAAAAATTTTGAAAATTTATTGCAAAATCAATACAGAGAAATAGTTAAAGTATAATGCCTTTCTTTAAAGGAACAAATTCACACTTTTCAATCTCTTCTTTTTTGCCGTTTTTATAAAATCTGGTAATTATTTGTTTATTCTCCTTATTAATTGGTGCCAAAATAAAACCATTTTCGTCCAATTGGGCGAATAATTCTTTTGGTATTTCATCAGTTGCGGCAGAAAAAAGGATTCTCTCGTATGGTGCAAATTCCCTCCAGCCGTTTCTTCCGTCGTCGCATTTAATATTAATATTAAAGAGTCTCAGCTTTTCAAATTTCTGTTTTGCCTCTTTTACTAAAGGGCAAATTCTCTCAACAGTAAAAACTCTTCTTACAATTTTGCTTAAAATTGCAGCCTGATATCCGCTGCCGCTTCCTATTTCTAAAACTTTATCTACATTTTCGGGTTCAAGTAAAATGGTCATTTTAGCGATTGTAAGAGGTGAGGAAATTGTGGAATTATCAGCAAGCGGAAGAGGTGTAATGTTATATGCGTGTTTTTCAAGGCCTATCGGAACAAAAAATTTCCTGTCTATTTCAGAAAACGCTTTGTATATAATTGGTGAAAAATTTACATAATCAGCAAGTTTATCGGCTAAAGGATTCATTTTATTCCTATATTTAATTTTTTTCTTATTTTTTTGTTTTTTTCTAAATCGACAAAAGTTATAATTTTTTCATTATCAAATCCAACTCCCTCACCCCATCCATCAAAACTGCATCCGTACGCTTTTTCATTTGCGCTGTTTACTGCAAGAATTTGTGATTGAGTTGAAAGGCTTAGGGCTTTATTTAAAGTTTTAAAATGATTTATTCTCTCTTTTCCCCACCTTGAAGGTACTAAAATCAAATCAACGCCTTTAAATTTTTCCCAATATTCTAAGAATCTTAGCTCAAAACAGATTAAATTTCCTAGCTTAAGTCCTCTCCATTCAAAAATATCCGGTTTGTCCCCAATTTCAAAATATTTTGTTTCATATCCGAAAAGATTAAATTTAGCCCTTTTATAAATAAGCCCGTTATCAAAAAAACAGAAATAATTTTTATTTTCCAAAATTAAAGTCAAAGCAAATGCTTTATTTAATTTTGATAGCTCATCAATCGCAAATTCACCAAATTTATTTGCTTTTTGCCAGTTTTTATAATCAAATCCAGTTAGGGCAACTTCCGGAAAAAGAAGTAAATCGGAAGTAGAGTTTTTAATTATTTGAATAATTTTCTTTAAATTTTTTTCATAATCATTGGTTGAATAAAAATTAACTAATTCAATCTGTAATTTTCCATTATACATTGATTACGCATTGTCTCCATAAACTCTTTTATAAATTTTATCCACATTTCTTGTATAATAGTTGTAATCAAAAAGATTTCTTATTTCATCCTCTTTCATAACTTTTTTTAAATCTTCGTCTTTAAGGAGATTTTCTAAAAACAGGCTCTCACCTTTTTCATTTATAGGTTTTTCGCCTTTTTGAAGCGCTTCCCAAACTTTCATAGCGTTTCTTTGAACAATTTTATAAGCGTCTTCCCTGCTTATACCCCTTTTTGGAAGTTCAAGTAGTACTCTTTGAGAAAATACAAGTCCGCCCGTAAGATTCAGGTTTTTCATCATGTTTTTTGGATATACCAAAAGATTTGAAATAATGTTATTTAATCTATGCAGCATAAAGTCTGTTGTAACAAACGCATCCGGAAGCCAGAATCTCTCAACCGAACTGTGGCTTATGTCTCTTTCATGCCACAAAGCCACATTTTCCATTGCAGGTACAGTATAACTTCTGATAACCCTGGCTAAACCTGTGATGTTTTCACTGAGCACAGGATTTCTTTTATGAGGCATTGCAGAAGAGCCTTTTTGTCCTTTTGAGAAATATTCTTCGGCTTCATAAACCTCTGTTCTTTGAAAATGTCTGATGTTTACTGCTATTTTTTCAACAGTTGATGCAAGTAAACCAAGGGCTGATGCAAGGCGTGCGTATCTGTCTCTTTGAATTACCTGATTTGAAATAGGGGCAGGTTTTAATCCTAAAAATTCACATGTAAGCTCTTCTAGTTCAACCGGTGCGTGCGCAAAATTACCCATAGCCCCGCTAATTTTCCCGACACTTATAACTTCAAGGGTTTCTTCAAGGTTTTTAAGATGTCTTTTCATTTCATCATACCAGATTGATAAAACAAGTCCGAAAGTTATAGGTTCTCCGTGAATTCCGTGGCTTCTTCCCACCATTAAAGTGTATTTATGCTCCATCGCCCTTTTTTTAATACTCTCCATTACCATCTTAACATCATTAATAATAATTTTTAAACTGTCTCTCATCTGAAGAGCAACTGCAGTATCGATTGTGTCAGAACTTGTCATTCCGTAATGAACCCATCTGCTCTCACTCCCTAAACTCTCAGCCACACTTGTTAAAAATGCAATTACATCGTGTTTTGTCTCTTTTTCTATTTCGTCTATTCTTTTAATGTCAAATTTTGCGTTTTCTACAATTTTTTTAGCATCTTCATCAGGAATAAGCCCCAGTTTGTTCCAAGCTTTTACAGCCGCTTTTTCAACTTCAAGCCATGCATTGTATTTGGCTTCCTGACTCCAGAGTTTTTTCATTTCTTCTCTTGCATATCTTTCAACCATTAAAATCCTTTTTTTTGATACAATTATACAATATTTACTAAAAGGACTAATATGCCGGATATGGGCTTTAGTGAAATTTTATTTGTAGCGGTTATTGCCATTATTGTTTTAGGACCTGAAAAACTTCCCGATGCCATGAGGGATTTGGGAAGGCTTTTTATAAAAATAAAAAAGATGTGGAGAGATGCAACCGCCGATATCAGAAGAGAACTGGAACTTGAAGAAATGAAAGCAGAAATGGAACAGTATAAAAAGCAGCTTCAGGAACTTCAAAACAAGGTAACTGGTGAGGCGAATGAAATTAAAAGTTCACTGACTTCCCTTGACGAATTGACAGCTGTCGGTAATACAAGGGATTTTTCAAATATGTTAAATAATAATGAGAAAGTAGATAATGTAAAAAGTAAAATGGAAAATGAAAATAAAAATAATGAAAAGTTAGAAAAAAGTGAAAATAAAGAAAAGTAATTATCCATTTTTCATTATCCATTTTCCATTAGGGATATTATGGGATTTGTAGTTAAAGAATTTGAAATCAAAAATCAGAAGATTCTGGATTTTTTAATAGATCTTGGTTTTTCTATGCGCGAAGCCAAAAGGGCAATCGACAGGGGAAGGGTCAGCCTGAACGGAAAAAGGGTAACTGAAAAGTCCGCAAGAGGCAGCGGAATATTAAAAGCCATAGTGTTTGAACCAAACGGATACGGATTAAAACCAGTTTTTGAAACAGCACATTTTGCCATTTTTGATAAACCAAGCGGAGTTGCTATTCATCCCAAAAAGCTTGCAAATACCAAAAGTCTGCTTGATGATGTAAGGGCGCTGTGGGGAAATAATGCAAATTTAGTCCACAGACTTGACAGGGAGACAAGCGGGCTTGTGATTGCAAGTAAAAACAAGTTTGCCGAAAGTGTTTTAAAGCAGGCGTTTCAAAATAAAAATGTTAAAAAAAGTTATTTAGCCTTGGTTAAAGGTCATTTAGAAAAAACTCTTACCATTAAAAAGCCGATTTTAGCCAATAAAAATGAAAACATTAAAGTAAAGGTAATCATACATCCCGATGGAAAAGAATCCGTTACAATAGTAAAACCCATTAAAAAAATAGGGGACAATACTTTAGTTGAATGTGATTTACTTACAGGCCGCCAGCATCAGATAAGGGTGCATCTGTTCAGCATTGGCCATCCTGTTGTGGGAGATCCATTATATGGTGTAAGTAATGAATTTGCAGACAGATATTTAAATAAACAAGTAACTGAGGAAGAAAGAATTAAAACTACAGGAGCTAAAAGACTTATGCTTCATTCATATAAACTTGAATTTAATTTTATGAATAATAAATACGTAATAAAAAGTGATAAATTTGAAGAATATTTAAGCCAACTTTAAGCCAAACTTAAGCGAACATTAAGTTTTTTCTGTTATAATTTTAACTCAATTTCCCCTCCTTAAAAGTTTTTAAGAATTACCTCCTCTTTTGCCCTTTTGGGCATATTGTTAAATAAAATGTAAATTCATATTATTTCTTTTAGCAAGTTTAAAATTTCTTCATATTTGTATAATTCATCAGGATTCTGTTTTAAAAAATTTTCCATGGCTTCTTTTTTTTCAATTGCTTCGTCTAAATCCCTGTCAACCCCTTTTTGATATGCACCGATTCTTATTAACACTTCATTTTCTTTAAGAAGAGAGTATAAATATTTAAATTTCTGAACCAATGTTAAATGCTCTTTATTTACGACATTGTTCATAACTCTGCTGGCAGATGAAAGGATATCAATTGGAGGATACATACCTCTGTCTGTCAGTTCCCTGTTTAAAATAATATGTCCATCCAGAATACTTCTTGCCTGGTCTGCAATCGGATCGGCTGAGGTATCGTCTCCTTCTACCAAAACGGTAAAAAATGCGGTAATTGAACCTTTGCCTTTTTCTTTTCCGGCTCTTTCCATTAATTGGGGGAGTAAAATAATTGAGCTTGGAGGGTAACCTTTAGAAGTAGGAGGTTCCCCCTGTGCCAGACCTATTTCTCTTTGTGCCATTGCAAAACGTGTTATACTGTCCATTAAAAACAATACATCTTTCCCTTTGTCTTTAAAATATTCAGCCACAGCCATTGCAGAAAACGCCCCGTATTTTCTCATTAAAGCCGAATCATCGCTTGTGGCGGCGATAATTACAGTATTGGCTAAATCCCCCTTTAAATTATGTTCTATAAATTCGGGAATTTCACGGCCCCTCTCACCAATCAGGGCTATTACTTTAATTTCAGCAGAACTTCCTTTTACAATCATACTCATTAAAGTCGATTTTCCAACCCCGCTTCCGGCAAAAATACCCAGTTTCTGACCTTTACCGCAGGTTAAAAGTCCGTCTATCGCTTTAATTCCGGTGGAGAAAACTTCATTTATCACGCCTCTTTTAAGAGGGGATATGGGTTTTTTCATAATCGGATATTTTTTTTCAAATGTTATAGGGCCTTTTGAATCAATCGGATTCATAAAAGGATCCACCACTCTTCCAAGCAGTCCTTCTCCAACCGGGATATTCATTCCGTTTTCGTCTATATAAATTTTATCCCCTATTTTAAAGCCCTCTAAAAAACTAAAAGGGGTGACAATAAAAGAGTTTTCATCGAGGCTTGTCACCATTCCGGGCATTTCTTTTTCATTTGAGCAGATTTTTACTATATCCCCGATTGAAGGATTTAGGCCCGTTGCAATCAAATTGGTTGAATTTATTTTTTTAATAATTCCAAAAGGGCGTGAAAGTTTTTTGGAATTGATTTTATTCTTTATATTCTTTAGAGGCATCGTTTCCTTTCAAATTGTTATAAAATTATGGTATTATACACTTTAAAAAAGGATAATGTATGGTTGAAGCTAAAAAAATAGATTCTGCTAATAGTATAATAAAAGCTGAAATTGAAAATCAAGATTTGGAAGCAAAAAAAGACAAAATTGCTAAGCAACTTGCAAAAAAAGTAAAAATTCAGGGATTCAGACCCGGAAAAGTTCCAGTAAAAATAGTTAAAAAAATGTATGCTGCAGATATAGAACAAGACGCAATAAGCGAAGCCGTAAGAGATGTTTTAAATGAAGGTTTAAAAGCCCTTGAAATTGCTGAAATGATTGCGGAACCGGAAGTTGTTAAATTTGATAAAGGCGAAGAAAAAATTGAAGTGGAAATCAAAGTATTTACCAGACCTGAGGTAAATATTGAGGGTTATGAAGAATGTGTGCCTGAAATTGAAAAAATTGAAGTAAGTGATGAAGAAATCAATGAAGAATTACAAAATATTGCAAAAAGCTTAGCTGAAATTAAAGATTCTGAGAAAGAAGTTGCCCAAAAAGGTGATATTGCCGTTATTGATTTTAAAGGATATATTGACGGGAAAGAAATGGAAAACGGAAGCGCTGAGGATTATCCGCTAGAGCTTGGAAGCAATTCTTTTATTCCTGGATTTGAAGACCAGATTGTAGGTATGAAAGTAGGTGAGAGTAAAAAAATTAAAGTAACTTTCCCTGAAAATTACGGAGCAAAAGAAATTGCAGGAAAAGAGGCTGAATTTGAAGTAACCCTTAAAAAAATCCAGGAAAAAATACCGGCTGAAATTAATGATGATCTGGCTAAAAAATATTTAAATGATGAAAATGCGACATTAGATACTCTTAAAGAACATGTTAAAGAATTGATTTTAAGCAGAAAAAAAGCGGAAGTATTTGCACCTAAAAAAGAAGAAATACTTGAATGTCTGGTTAAAAAATATGAAATTGACCTTCCTGAATCAGTAGTTGAGAGAGAAGTTGAAATAATGATTAATCAGGAAGCTTCTAAAATGAGTCCTGCAGAAATTAAAGAACTTCAGGAAAATCCTGAAAAAGTAAAAGAACTAAGAGAAAAATTACTGCCAGATGCAAAAGACAGGGTAAAATTAACTTTCTTAATTGATGCTATTGCCAAAAAAGAAAATGTAGATGTAAGCGACCAGGAGCTTTCACAGGTGATTTATTATGAAGCTTTGATGCAGGGGCAAAATCCTCAGGATGTGATAAAATATTATCAGGAAAACAATTTACTTCCTGTAATTAAAATGAATATGATTGAGGAAAAACTTTTAAATAAACTTCTTGATGACAAATTATCAAGTGAAGGATAAGAATTGAGTATTTTAATACCTACTGTTATTGAAAAAACAGGAAGAGGCGAGAGGGCATATGATATTTACTCCCGTCTGCTTAAAGACAGAATTATTATGCTTCAGGGTGAAATAAACGACCATGTAGCAAGTATAATAGTGGCGCAGCTTCTGTTTTTGGAAGCTGAAAATCCGGAAAAAGATATATATCTTTATATAAATTCCCCGGGAGGTGTGGTTACAAGCGGAATGGCTATTTATGATACAATGAATTATATAAAACCCGATGTTGTAACAATCTGTATGGGGCAGGCCGCAAGTATGGGCGCTTTTTTACTCAGCAGCGGTGCAAAGGGTAAAAGGTTTGCCCTGCCTCATGCCAGAATTATGATTCACCAGCCTCTAGGAGGAGCGCAGGGTCAGGCTACCGATATTGAAATTCATGCAAAAGAGATTTTAAGAATGAAAAAAGAGCTTAATAAAATTTTAGCTGAAAACACAGGACAAAGTATAAGAAAAATAGAAAAAGACACAGAAAGAGATTTCTTTATGAGTGCTGAAGAGGCTATGAAATATGGTCTTGTAGATAAAGTGCTTAAAAAGAGAGATTAATGATTAATAAAAGTGACGAAAAATATGTCAGTGCTTCAACTAAATCTGTCTCAAAGAATAATTTAGAAATATTTGCCAAAAAAGTATTTGACAAATTAATATCAGACGGGGTTCCCCCAATCCCCTACAATTATAAAGTTTATTTTTTAAACGAACTTGATAATGAAGACCCAGAATTTAAAAAACATGTCTATGAAATGATTGCTTTAGAAGAGAGCAATGATTTGGAAAAAGATATAGAATTCGAAATTAAATTAAAAAATTCTTTTAAATTTTCAAAAGATTTGTTAAGTCATGTATCAATAGTTTATAAATTAAGTAAAAAATTAAAAGAACTGCTTGAAATACAGTTAAAAGAAGCAGCGCATATTACGAATAACAAGGCTTTGATTAAGCTTATAAATGCTTTTGAAAACAATTTAAAAATTATTGATACAAGACTTAGTAGAGAAATGGATGAGATTAAAAATATTTATTCAAAAAATGTTGAAGTATTAAAAGATATTGAAAAAAATTCTATTTATGATGCAAGATACGGTGTTTATAACAAAAATTATTTTTTAAATGAAATAAAAAAAGAAATTACACTTATAAATAAATTTCATCATACAAGTTCGATAATTGCTGTTAAAATTAAAAATGAAGTATTTAATAAACTTTCATCTGAAAAATCCAGGATTTTAATAAACAGAAGTCTAGCTAAAATAATGCTTAAAACTTCAAGAAGAACAGATGTTGTTGCAAGATTTGAAGAAAATATTTTTGCAATGCTGCTAAAACATACTGATATAATAGGAGCTCAGCGTACAGTTGAGAGGCTTTCTGATGCAATATCCAATGCTTCTGTTTTTTTAGAAGGCGAAGAATTAGATTTAAAAATTGCAGCAGGTATTGTGGAATTAAAAGAAGGTAAAGATGCTGAAACATTTATTTTCAAAGCATTAAAAGCGTTGGAAGAAGCGGAAAAAAACGATGAATTATATGTTATTGAAAAGGCAGAATAATGGCAGTACTTGATATAGTTACCTATCCAAATAAAATACTGAAACAGATTTCAAAACCGGTAGAGAGATTTGACAGTGAACTTCATAAACTTCTTGATAACATGTATGAAACAATGATCGCTAAAAACGGAGTCGGGCTTGCCGCTATTCAGGTAGCGGTTCCTATTAGGGCTTTAATTATAGATATAGGAGATGAAGAGGGAAAACAGGGGGAAAAAACTAAAATAGAAGTCATAAATCCCGAGTTTTTAGTTTGGGAAGGAAGTCAAAAAGATACAGAAGGATGTTTAAGCGTACCCGATTATTTTGATGAAGTGGAAAGGTATGCCAAGGTTAAGGTTAAATATTTTGACAGATTCGGAAAAGAGCATATAACTGATGCAGAAGGCTTACTTAGTGTTGCGTTTCAACATGAAACCGACCATTTAGACGGACATTTGTTTGTAGAAAGGCTTGATTATATAAAAAGAAAGAAATTTGAAAAAGAATGGAAAAAACTTCTAAAACAAAAACGAAAAAAATAAATTCAGCCACCCTTGAGGGATTTAATGCAAAAAAAGTAGAAGTTGAAAGTTCTTTTACAAAAGCACTTCCCGGTTTTTCAATTGTAGGACTTACAAGCCAGTCTATTCAAGAAAGTAAAGAGAGGGTAAAATCGGCTCTACTTAATAATGATTTTGAATTTCCCCCGCTTAAAATAACTATTTCGCTCTCACCTGCGGATTTGAAAAAAGAGGGGAGTCATTTTGATCTGCCAATAGCCCTCAGTATCTTATATCACAAAAAAGATATCAATTTAGATGATTTTTTGGTTTTGGGAGAGCTTGGGCTTGACGGTACACTTAAAGATACAAATGCAATTTTTCCAATAATTTTATCTCTTAAACCGAAAAAAGTGATAATCCCGCTTGAGAGCGCCGCTAAGGTATCTAAAATTCCCGGAATTGAAATCTATGCTTTTTCACATCTAAAAGAGTTTGAAGAGTTTAAACCGAAAGAGTTCAAAAAGAGTGAACTACATTATGACTCAATAAAAATTGATGGTAAAAAATATTATTATGTAAATGAATTTAAAGAAGATTTTATAGATGTAATAGGACAAAATGAGGCAAAAGAAGCCGCTTTGATTTCAGCCGCCGGATTTCACAATATTTTATTAGAGGGAAGTCCGGGTGTTGGAAAATCTATGATTATAAGCAGGATGAGATATATTCTTCCACCGATGAGTTTAGAAGAGATTTTGGAAGTTGAAAAATATAATTCACTTGAAGGTAAAGTTGTAACGTTTAAACCTCTCAGACCTTTCAGGGCGCCTCATTATTCATCAACTAAAGCGGCCATATTTGGAGGAGGCAGCAGAGGGGCTAAAATTGGAGAAATTGCTTTTGCTAATAAAGGAATTTTATTTTTTGATGAACTGCCTTATTTTCAAAAGGATGTTTTGGAAAATCTGCGTCTTCCTCTGCAGGATAAAAAAGTATTAATCAGCAGGGTTAATTCAAAAATAGAATATGAAACGGATATACTTTTTGCAGCGGCTATGAATCCTTGTCCATGTGGTAATTTATTGAGCCCTGTTAAAGAGTGCAGATGCACAGACCTTGAAATAAGACGATATAAAAACAGAATTAGCGAGCCTTTATATGACAGAATTGAAATTTATCATCAGATGACAGAAGATGATGCAAAGGACACGATATCAAGTGAAGAATTGTTTGAAAAGGTTTTAATTGCATTTGAAATGCAAAAAGGTAAATTTAATGCAAATTTAGAGGAAAATTATAAATTTAATTTGGAAAATGAGGCGGTAGAAATTTTAAACAAAGCTAAAAGGAGTTTTGCTTTAAGTAGAAGAAGTGAATTTAATCTGTTGAAAGTTTCCAAAACCATTGCAAATTTAGATAAAAGAAACAAAATAAAAAAAGCAGATATTTTAAAAGCGTTAAGGTTTAGAAAAAGATGAAAGAAATATTTAAGATTTTAAGTGAAGAGCACAATGCGATTAATTTGTTTTGGAATAATTTTCATAAAATAGATACAGGGGTTTACAGAAGTGCACAGATTCTTCCCTGGAGACTTAAAAAACTTATTAGAAAACATAACATTAAAACAATTATTAATTTAAGAGGGAGTAATAATTATCTTTATAAAAAAGAAAAAGAGATATGCGAAAAACTTGGGGTTGAATATATTGAACTTCCCATTTCTTCAAGGACATTGCCTAAAATAGAAGAAATGCAAAAATTAAAAAATATTTTATTTGATAAAAATAAAAGACCAATTCTTTTTCATTGTAAAGCAGGGGCGGACAGAAGTGGATTTGTGGCCACGTTTTACAGGATTATTAAAGGTGAAAATCCAAAAGAAGCCATAAAAAAAGAATTGAAACTTAAATACGGATTCATTGCTTTAAGCAAAGCCGGAAGAATAAAAGAATTTTTTTCAAAGTATGATGGAAAAAAAGATTTTTTAGAGTGGGCAAAAGAAAACAGGGATAAAATCCAGGAAAATTTCAGTGAAAATCCTTTTATTGATTTTGTGTATGAAAAGATTTTAAGGAGGGAATAGTGAGAAGAGTTTTTAGGGATGTTTATGCTTTGGATAAAAAATGTTATGAAAAATATAATTTAACGGAAGATATTTTGATGGAACATGCCGCTTATGAAATGGCGCTTGAAATATATAAAAGAATTGAAAAAGGCAGTAGGGTGACAATTGTGGCCGGTCCCGGAAATAACGGGGCTGACGGGATTACACTTGCAAGAATTCTTTTAGGGGATTATAAAGTAAATCTGTTTTTACCGCTTAATGCAAAATCGCAGATGGCAAAGCTGCAGCTTGAAAGGTTTTTAAGGATTGGAGGAAAAGTTAGCAAAAAATTAAAAGAAGCGGATGCAGTGGTAGATGCCATATTTGGAAGCGGGCTTAAAAGGGATTTGAGTGATGAAATAGTGAAAACAATTGAAAAAATGAATGAAATGAACGGTTTTAAACTTGCCTGTGATATTCCAACAGGAATTGATGAAAAAGGGAATATAAGACCTGTGGCATTTAAAGCCGATTTAACCGTTACAATGGGTGCTGAAAAACTAAGTCTCTATTCAGATTCGGCAAAAGATTATGTGGGGGAGATTAAGCTGGCAAATTTAGGTATATCTTTTTCAAATTATGTTGAAAAAAGCGATTTTTTTATTTTGGAAAAAGGGGATTTAAAACTGCCTGTAAGAGCTAAACAAAATTCACATAAACGCTCTTACGGACATTTGGGGATTTTATGCGGAGAAAAAAAAGGTGCCGCAGTTTTGGCAAGTCAGGCGGCTTTTAATTTTGGATGCGGGCTTGTGAGTTTGGTTGAGAGTGAAAAATGTAAAGTGGAAAATTATCCGTATGAGATTATGAAAAGCGGTAGTGTTGAAGGATTCAGTGCGCTTGCGTTTGGAATGGGAATGGGAGAGTGTTTTGATGATAAATTAGCTGAAATTGCAAAACTTGATATTCCGATGGTAATTGATGCCGATATGTTTTATAAAAAAGAGATTTTAAAATTTTTAGAAAAAAAAGTGGTTTTAACTCCTCATCCAAAAGAATTTTCATCTTTACTTAAAATTAGCGGGGTAGGTGAATATTCCACAAAAGAAATTCAGGAAAACAGGTTTGATTTGGCTTTGGAATTTTCTAAAAAATATCCACAAGTAGTTTTGCTTCTTAAAGGTGCAAATAAAATAATAGCCCATAATAAAAAATTTTATATTGACCCATACGGCAGTGTGGCACTTGCAAAAGGCGGAAGCGGGGATGTGCTTGCCGGTATGATAGGTTCTTTGCTGGCGCAGGGAGAAGATTTATTATCTGCTACAATTAATGCAAGTCTGGCCCATTCAATTGCTGGAAATTATGAACCGAATTATGCCTTAACCCCTACTAAACTTATAAAAAGAGTTGAAAAGATTAGGATTTAGAATAGAGTTTTTTGAACTCCTCACAGTTTTTAAGCAGTTCTTCTTTTTTGCCTTTGCAGACGATTTCCCCGTTTTTGAATACTAAAATTTCATCAGTATTTTCTATAGTGTTGAGCCTGTGTGCCACGATAAAAACAAGTTTATTTTTAAGATTTAAAATAGAATCCATTATAACTTTTTCGCTTTTATTATCAAGTGCGCTTGTGGCTTCATCCAAAATTAAAACGTCAGGTTCTTTATATAATGCCCTGGCAATTGCAATTCTCTGTCTCTGACCTCCGCTTAGGTTGCTTCCCCCTTCATTTAAAACGCTGTAAATTCCATTTTCCAAATTTTTTACAAAATTCCATAAATTGGCTTTTTTAAGTGCTTCAATTATTTTTTCCTCGTTAATTTCCCTTCCGTAAGCAATATTTGCTGCAATTGTATCGTTGAATATATGTACATTTTGTGGAATATAAGCAATTTTATCCCTCAAAGAAAAAATATCATAATTTTTAATATTTTTATCATTTATTAATATTTCTCCCTCACTTGCATCATAAAATCTTTCAATCATTGAAACAAATGAACTTTTTCCGCCTCCGCTGTCTCCTACAAGTCCTATGATTTTAGGTTTAACGGCGGTATAATTTATATTTTTTAGCGCTTTTTTGTCTCCATATTTTAAAGACACATTTTTAAATTCTATTTTTTCAATTGAATTTAATTTTTCATTTCCAGAATTAATTTCCGGTTTTAGATTAAAAATTTCTTTTAATCTTTCATTTGCGGCTATGGCATCCTGAAATCTTGAATAGGTATTGGCTATCCTTCTTATAGGGTCAGTCATCATAAACAAAGCCGTCATAAAGGAAAAAAATGCCCCTACACTCATTTCCCCATCAATTACCTCTTTACCTCCTACAATTATTACAACCGCTGCGATTGAAGCTGTGAGAGTTTCAAGAACAGGAATCAAAATGGCCTGTGTTCTTATGGTTTTTAGGTTAATTTTTAGATATTTAAGATTCAGTTCTTCAAATTTTTTAATTTCGTATTTTTTTGCATTAAAAGCTTTGATTGTTTCAATGTTTTTGAATATTTCACTTAAATGTTTATTGAGTTTGGCAGTCTGTTTTTGGGCCTCTTTTGATAATTTTTTAAGTTTTTTTGAAATTATACTTACCGGGTAAATGATAAAGGGCAGAATGACTAAGGCAAAGAAAGCAAGTTTTGGATTTTGATAAACAACCACCCCAAGCAGAAAAACCGCCATTAAAACATCTCTTAACAGATTTGCCAAAGAGTGGCTTACTGCCCCCTGAATTCTATTTATATCGTTAATAATTCTGCTGACAAGTTCGCCTGAATGTGTTGTTTTAAAATAATTTAAATCAAAACTTAAAATGTGTTTTAGAAATTTATCCCTAATTTGCCTTACAATATCTTCTCCTATATAACTTACATAATATTGCTGTAATATGGAACCGATTCCTTTAAAAAAATAAGCCAGAATTATTGCTAGTGGAAGAAGGTAAAGCAGGTGAATGTTTTTTTCTATAAAGATTTTATCAAGAACAGGTTTTACCAGATATGCAGTTGCGGCAGTTGAGATGGAAACTAAAAACATTCCTATAATTGCAAAAAAAATCTCTTTTTTGTAATTTTTATAAAAAGGCATATATTCTTTTAAAAATTTAAGCACGTAATTCCTTTTTGTTATAATTTTACATATTTTAACAAAAGGAAGTAATGGAAGCAATAATAAAACTGAGTTCCCTTGGAGATATTATTCATTCTTTAATTGTTTTGCCAAAACTTAATAAAAAAATAGATTTTTTTGTGGATAATATTTTTAAAGAAATACTTGAATACAATCCTTTTATCGGAAATATTATTCCAGTAAAATTAAGAGAAGCAAAAAAAAATAAAAGTTTATATTTTAAAGAATTTATCAGACTGAAATCAATGAATACTTATGATGAAGTATATGATCTGCAAGGTCTACTAAAAAGTGCACTTTTGGCAAGACTTGCAGGGGATAAGGTGGTCGGTTTTAAAAATCCAAGAGAAAGTCTGGCCAAATTTTTTTATGATGAGAAAAAAGAAATTTTCGGGGATACAGCAATCAGAAGATATTTAAATCTTTTTGATATGGATGATATAGAATATCTTACAAATCATCCAAAACTTTTATTTTATCAGGATAGGGAATTTGAATTTTTAAGTAAAAATAAAAAAAATATTGTATTCATAATCGGGGCAAGCTGGGAGTGCAAAAAAGTCCCGCTTAAAATTTGGAGCGAGCTTGCTGAATATTTCAAAAATGAAAACATAATTGTTCCTTTTTACGGAGAAAGTGAAAAAAAAGATGCTTTAAATTTAGCTGAAAATAATGCAAATATAACGCCTGTCAGTTTAAATTTAAATGATTTAAAAGCATTGATTGACAAATCGGATTTACTTATAGGAAATGATACGGGACCCAGTTTTATAGCTTGGGCAAACAATATTAATAATATAATACTTTACGGTTGTACTTATAACAATAAAATATATGAAAACCGCTTTTCCAAAAGCGTGGAAATTCAGAAAAGTATAAAAAAAGGTTTGATGGTAATGGATAAAATGGATATTAAAGAAATTGTAAAGAAGATTGATGAATTTTAAAGATTTCAGTTATTATGGGTATAAATTTATAGAAAAAATTATAACTTTTTTTCCAAAAGAATTTATGATAAATTTTTTAGGAAATTTAGGTTATATACTCGATAATAAAAGAAAAAATGTGATTTGTGTGAATTTAAATTTAGCTTTTCCTGAGAAAAGTAAAGAAGAAAAAAGAAAAATAATAAAAAAAATTTATAAAAATTTTGCCAGAAATTTAATAGAATTTATTGAAAATAAAAAAATAAGCAAAGAAAAACTTTTGGAAAAAATTGAATTTGTGGGATTTGAAAATATCCCAAAACAGGCTATTTATGTTACCGCCCATTTTGGAAACTGGGAAATTACATCTTTGAGTTTTGGTGCAAAGTTTGGAAAAATTGATATTGTATACAGAAAACTGGATAATCCTAAATTAAATGAAGAAGTTGTTAAAAGCAGAAGCAGATTTAATGTGGGGGTGATTGAAAAAAAAGGCGCCATGAAAGAACTTGTTAAATCTATTAAAAAAGGTCATAATATTGGTCTTTTGGTAGATCAAAACACGGCTGAAAACGAGGGGATTGAAACTGTTTTTTTTAATAGAAAAGTTTTGCAGTCCCCAAGTGCCGCAATTTTATCCAAAAAATTTAATCTGCCAATAGTTATGAGTTTTGCTATTCCTAAGGGAAATAAATGGCAGGTAATTGTAAAAGATATTTTTTATACGGATGATATTCAAAAATCAGTTGATAGACAGTCAAAAGTTTTTGAAGAGATGATAAAAGAATATCCTGATGAATATTATTGGTTTCATAAAAAATTTAAACATTTTTATGAAGAAGAATATGATAAAAAGTGTAAAGTTTAAAATGAAAAGTGAAAAATTAAGTATAGTAATACTTACAAAAAATTCTCAGAAGTATTTGGAAAAAGTTTTAAAAAGCGTTGAATTTGCCGATGAGGTTATTATTTATGACAGCGGAAGTAGTGATAAAACTTTGGATATTGCTAAAAATTTCAAAAATGTAAAAATTTTTGTGGATAAAAACTGGGAAGGGTTTGGAAAGCAAAAACAAAAGGCTGTTGATAGGGCATCTAATAAATGGGTATTTGTATTGGACAGTGATGAAGTTTTTACTGATAACCTTAAAAAAGAGGTATTGGAAATTTTAAAAAACCCAATCTATGATGCATACAGAGTCGCGAGACTTAATAACTTTTTTGGAAAATGGATTAGACACTGCGGGTTGTTTCCGGATTATTCAATAAGACTTTTTAACAGGGAAAAATGTAAGTTTAATGAAAGAGAGGTTCATGAAAGCGTGGAATGCAAAAGAGTAGGTGTTCTTAACAACTATTTTCTGCATTATGCATATGAAAATATTGAAGAATTTATTGATAAGCAAAACAGATATTCAAGCTTGGGGGCCAAACCAAATAAATTAAAGGCAATATTTTCCCCCTATTGGACTTTTTTAAAAATTTATTTTATAAAGCTAGGTTTTCTTGATGGATGGGCTGGGTTTGTAATAGCGAAACTTTACAGTGAATATACCTTTTGGAAATATGTTAAGGACAAATATGAGAATATTGGTAATTAAATTCAGAAATATCGGGGATGTTTTACTGACGACGCCTTTAATTAAAAATTTAAAATTAAATTATCCTGATGCAGAAATTGACTGTTTGGTAAACAAAGGTACAGAGGAGATGCTTACATTAAATCCTAATATTGATAAAATTTACACTTATGACCGAAATTATTTTAAAAATCTGCCTAAAATGAAAAAAATTGTTGAAGAATTTAAATTTTTAAAAAGTTTCAAAAATTATGATATCGTGATTAATACAACAGAAGGTGATAGGGGGGCGTTTATCGCCAAATTCAGCAGAGCTAAAATAAAAATTGGTTTTACTCCTAAAAAGAATCTTTTTTTAAAAAATACATTTACCCATAAATTAAAAAATCCACCGCTTTTAAGACATATTATTGAAAACAATTTGGATGCAATTAGGATTTTGAATAAAAAAATTTATGAAAAAAAAGTTGAAATTTTTTGGGATGAAAAAGATAACGAATTTATTGATTCATTTAATTTGCCTCAAAAATTTGTGCATTTTCATCCTGTTAGCAGATGGCTTTTTAAATGTATAAATGATAAAATTTCAGCTAAGATTATTGATTTTATAGAAAAAGAATTGAAATTAAAAGTAGTATTAACCTCAGCACCGGTTAAAGAAGAGATGGGAAAAATTAATAAAATATTATCTTTAACTAAATCTAATCCAATGAATTTAAGCGGAAGATTGACATTAAAACAAACAGCTGCTTTAAATAAGAGGGCTAAATTTTTTGTGGGTGTTGATACTGCCATTATGCATATAAGTGCTGCAAATGATGTGCCTGTTTTAGCGTTTTTTGGACCAAGTGGTGCATTTAACTGGGGACCTTGGGATAATGATTTGTTTGAAAGTGGATATACAAAGAAAAACGGATTTCAAACAATGGGAAAACACAGGGTAATTCAGGTTGACTGGGAGTGTGCTCCATGCGGACAGGATGGATGCAATGGAAGTAAAATTAGCGAATGTTTAATAAGTGGACTTGATTTTGAATTTATTAAAAAAAATATAGAGGAAATGAATGAAAACACGAATACTTGAACTTGAATCCTCAAAAGGTTGGGGAGGACAGGAAAAAAGAACCGTTAGACTTAATAATAATTTGTCAGATAAATTTGAAATCTTTTGGGGAGTGGAGAAAGAAAGCGAGCTTTTTAAAAGACAAAAAGATATAAGAGGAAATTTCTTTAATTTTGAACTTGATAAAATTTATAATTTAAAAACCATTTATAATCTGGTTAAATTTGTAAAGAAAAATAAAATAGATATTATTTCCACTCACTCCGGAAAAGATGCATGGATTGGAAATATTGTTGCTAAATTAGCGGGAGTAAAAATAATCCGAACGAGGCATCTTTTAACCAAAATAAAAGGTCCTTTGAGTTATAATTTATCTGATAAAGTGGTATGTGTAAGCAAACAGGTAAAAGAATACTTAGCTAGTGAGGGTGTAAAAAAAGAGAAGTTAGAAGTTATTTATACAGGAATTGATACAAAAAAGTTCAAATCTTATAGTGACTATAATTTAAGAGAAGATTTTAATATTAATGAAAATACAGTAATTATAGGAATTGTTGCAGTTTTAAGGGCTGCAAAAAGACATATTGATTTGCTTAAAGCTGTAAAAGAAATAGATAATGTAAAAGTAGTAATTGTGGGAAGCGGTCCACAGGAAAAAAATATTAAAAATTTTATACAAAAAAATAATTTAGAAGATAAAGTTTTAATGTTAGGACACAGGGAAGATATAGATAAAATTTTGCCTAATTTTGATATTTTTGTATTACCTTCGAATCTTGAAGCTCTCGGTACTGCTCTGCTTGAAGCCCAGTCTTGCGGAGTGCCAGTAGTTGCAAGCAGGGTGGGGGGGATTCCTGAATGTGTAAATGAGGGAAAAACCGGGTTTTTGTTTGAAAAAGAAAATGTTTCTGATTTGAAAGATAAACTTTTGAAATTAATAGAAAATAGAAATTTAAGAGAAGAATTTTCTAAAAATGCAAGGAAATGGATAGAAGAAAAGTTTTCTACTGAAAAAATGGTAAAAGATACAGAAAAATTGTATGAAAGAATTTTAAGTGAATAGTGTACCAGTACTTATGTATCATCATATTTTGCCAAAAAGCGGATTTATTGCAAGCAGTGTTGATGAGTTTGAAAAGCAGATGAAGTTTTTGGCTGAAAATAATTATAAAACTTTAAAAAGTGAAGAATTTTTAGAATTTAAAAAAGGTAAGAGTTTTAAAAAAGCTGTGTTTATAACTTTTGATGACGGATGGAGGGATAATTATTATTATGCATATCCGATTTTGAAAAAATATAATTTAAAAGCAACTATTTTTTTAGTAACTGAATGGATAGAAAAAGCAAGTGAAAAAAAAGAGGAATTTAAACCATTAGGACATAATGAAGCAAAAAAAGAAGTTCAAGTTAATCCTTCAAATGTGATTTTAAACTGGGATGAAATTGAAAAAATGAAAGATGTATTTGATTTTCATTCACATACTCATTCGCACAGGGATTTTTATTTTGATAAAGAATATTCGTGGGAAGAGGAGTTTATTTATTCCAAAGATATTTTAAAAAAAAGACTTGGAATTGATTCTAAGCATTTATGCTGGCCAAGAGGAAAATATGATAATGATTTGATAGAATTAGCAAAAAATTATTTTAATGTTCTTTATACAACAAAAAGAGGAATTAATTTACCGGATAATAATTTGGATGAAATAAAAAGAATAGCAGTTAAAAAAGATGAAAAATGGCTAAAAAAGCAGATAAAAATTTTTTCAAATCCTATTTTAGGATATTTATATTCGAAGGTAAAGCCTGAATGAAAATTTTACTTGTAAGAAATGATAACATTGGCGATTTAATCTGTACCACCCCTGCAATAGAGGCGCTTAGAAAAAAATACCCTGATGCCGAGATTGATATTGTGGTAAATAGTTATAATTTTGTGGCAATCAACAATAATCCATTTATTGATAATATTTATGTTTATACTAAACCAAAACATAAAAATAATTTTTTAGATAAATTAAAAGCCCTTAGCGGAAAAATTAAAATAATGAAAAATATTTTTTTTGAAAAATATGATGTAGCAGTTGTGTTTAGAAGCGGTTATTCGAGTTCAGCCGAGCAGTTTAGTAATATAAGTGGAGCAAAAATTAGAATTGGTGTAAAAGATAAAAAAAACAGGGATAATTTTACTCATCATATTGAAACCAATCCCAATGAACATGAAGTTGAGTTTTGTTATAGATGTTTAGCACCTCTTGGTGTAGAAAAAGATAATGAAAAAATATTTTTTTATGTTCCTGAAAATTTAAAAAAGAAATACAAAAATTATAAAAATTATATTTTATTTCATATCTCTTCAAGGGTAAAAGAGAATAGGTATTCAAAAGAAAAATTTAAAGATATTATTGATAGTTTAGATGAAAATGTTTTAATCACAGCAGAACCAAATGATTTTGAAAGTGCAAAATGGCTTGAAGAAAACACTAAAGCTAAATGGATAAAAACCGAAAGTTTATTAGATTTAGCAGGATTAATTGCTAATGTAAAATTATTTGTAAGTTTAGATGGCGGGGCTATGCATTTAGGACCTGCTCTTAACGTTAAAACTATTGCAATCAGTGGAAAAACAAATATGAATAAATGGTATCCATGGGGATACAAAGATTTGGTTATTCAAGATAAAAGTAAAATTGCTGAAAATATTAATCCTCAAATTATTATTAATAAAATTAAGGAGAACATTTGAAATTTTTAGAAAAATTTTTAAATTTATTTTTAGGTCCTGCTAAACCTATCGATTCTTTAAAAATTAATGAAAATCATACGTTTATTGTGATTTCAAATACCGGTTTGGGTGATACGATATTATCTACACCTGCAATAAAATCATTAAAAAAATCTTTTCCACAAAACAAAATAATTGCAGTGTTAAAAAAATCCCATTCTCCTTTATTTAAAAATTTTAAATATATTGATAAAATTATTGAATATGACGGCAAATATAAAGGTTTTTTTAAAACACTTTTTAAATTGAAAAAATATAAAAATAAAATTACTCTTATATTTCATTCAAACGGACCGCAAGATATTCAACTAGCAATTTTAAGTGGCAGTGAATATATTTTAAAACATCCGACCAATAGTTATTTAAAAAAATATTTATCTTATGATTTTACTAAAAAAACCCAACATAATATTGAAGATAAATTAGATTTGGTTAGAAAAATTGGAGGTAAAAATATTGATAAAACTATGGAAATCGGAGATGTTATTGATAGTGATTTTAAAGAATTTAAAAACTATATTGGATTTCAAGTAGGATCTGTAGATTTTTGTAGAATGTGGCCTATTGAAAGGTTTAGCAAGTTAGCTGAAATATTGATAAAAAATAATGAAAAAATTGTTATTTTGGGTGCAGAAAATGAAAAATATTTGGGAGATAAAATAATAAAAACCATAAATAATAAAAACATAATTAATATGTGTGGTAAAACTGATCTAGTTACTCTTGCAAATATTGTAAATAATTTAAAAATGTTAATAACAAATGATACAGGTACTATGCATCTTGCAATTGCTCTAAAAATACCTACTATTTCCCTTTTTTCCGCAAGCGATTCAAATGCAATGGGGCCTTATCAGAATTTAGAAATTCATAGAGTTATTCAAAAAGACGGCAGTTTTATTCAAAAACTTCCAAAGAAAAAAAGGGATGATTCTGCTATGAAATTGATAGAAGTAGATGAAGTTTATGAAAAATACAAAGAATTAAATGAATATTTAAAAGGTAAAAATTGAAATTTTGTATGTATAATGTAACTACTGCAATAAAAACAGGCGGAATTGAAACTTTTTATTGGGAAGTTAGTAAAGAGTTGATTAAAAAAGGATTTGAAACTGAAATAATTAGTGGAAAAGGAAATTATATAAAATATCAGGAAATTCCATTAAAAATGTTTGATTTTACTAAAAGGAATAAAGTTATTAATTTGGGTAATAGATTTAGAAAGTGGGGAGAGAGGATTAGTTTTTTTAAAAATGCTTATTCTTATTTAAAAAATCAAAAATATGATGTTTTTTTAATTCATAAACCATTGGATTTTTTTAGTTGTTATTTTATGAAAAAAATTAATCCCAATATAAAAACAATATTTATATCCGGAGGAGAAGATTTTTATGGCTTTGATAAATTTTTTTCTAAATATGTAGATTATATGTTTGCTGTAAGTAAGGCAAATAAGGAAATAATTGAAAACAGATATAAAAGAAAAGTAAAGCTTTTATATAACGGAGTTGATATTGATGTATTTAGAAAAGATGAAGTTGTTAGAAATGAAATGAAAAAAAAATATAATTTAGAGGATAAAAAGGTTTTATTAAGTGTGGGAAGAATTGAAGGTTGGAAAGGATTTAATTTAGTCATAGAAATACTGCCTGAATTACCAGAAGAGTTTGTATATATTTTAATAGGTAAAGGAAAAGAGTTAGAAAATTTAAAAAAACTTGCAAAAAAATTAAATGTGGAAAATAGAGTTTTGTTTTTAGGAGAAATAGAAAATAAAGAACTTTTTAAATATATAAATATGGCTGATTTATTTATTCAACCAAGTATAGGGCATGAAGCATTTGGTATTACATTAATTGAAGCAATGGCTTGCGGTGTTCCTGTTATTGCAAGTAGAAATGGAGGAATGAAAGAGATTGTGAAAGATAATGAAAATGGATTTTTATTTGAAATAAATAATAAACAAGAACTAAAAGAAAAAATTTTAAAAGCAATAGATATGAAATTTAATACACGTGAATATGTAAAAAATAATTTTACCTGGGAAATTACAGTAAATAATTTATTGAAGGGAATTAATGTTGAAATTTAATGAAAAAACAATAAATTATATAAAGATGTTTTTTTTATCTCTTTTTTTATTTGGGTTTTTAATTAACGGACTAAGTTTTATAAAATACTTTGGTTTATATGGGGCAATTTTATTTTATTTAATAGATTTATTTTTTAATTTTGAAAAGATTAGAAATCTTTATTTAAATTTTTACAAACAAGAAAAAATTCTTTTTATTATACTTTTTTTAATTCTATTTTCCATTATTGTTTCTATTATTTTTTCATTTTCAAATTCTCTGCCTTCTTGGAGAGAATTTAGAATAGAATTTTTAAATATATTTTTATTTATGTTAATAAGCTTAAGTATAGAAAAAAAAGAAATAAAAAAGTTTTTTTTTATTTCTATAATTTTAGCTTTTGTTTTTGATGCGTTTAAATTTGGATATGAATATATAAAAATTAATCCTAATTTAAATTTTTCTATTAGATTAGAAAGACTTTCTGCAGTTTATTTTGAGATATTAATTCCTTTTGTGTTTATTTCTTTTTTTCTATTAAAGAATAAAATTATTAAAATATTTTTAGTTGTTATTTTTTTATTGGCTTTATTTGAGCTGTTTTTAACAGGAGCAAGAGGTGCATGGGGAAGTGTATTATTTGAATTACTCTTAATTTCTTTATTAATAGGTTTGAAATTTAATTATAAAAAAATATTTGTATATTTGGGATGGTTATTTATTGTATTAATAGTTTCTGGAATTTTTGTTTACAAAAATTCTAATTTAATACAAACTAAAATACATCAAGGATTTAATCCAAATGGAAGAGATAAAATAATTAAAACAAGATTTCCTATATTTTTAAAACATGGTAATTTTTTAACAGGAATAGGAGGTCCCGGTAATTATCAGTATAACGAATTTTTAAATTATTATAAAGCACCAAAGATTTTGGGGGTAAAAGAAAAAAATAAATTTCATTATTGGTCTGATGAGCCGTTTTTACTTCAGATTTTTTATAAAGAAGGTATTTTAGTGTTATTTGTATTTTTATTATTTAGTGGTATATTTATTTATAAGTTATATAAAAATCTAAATTTTTATACTTTAGCAATTTTAGCTTCATTTATTGGATATTATTTTGTAAGAGGGTTAGCTGAAGGTAGGAATTTTAAATATTTAGTTTTATATTTTACGCTTTATTTAATATGTAAGGATAAAAATGAAAATAGCTTATGTGTATCCTGAAAAATTACCTTCAAAAAAGGCAAGGGCTATTTCTGTAGTAAATACAGCATGTGAGCTTTCTAAAATTGTTGATACAACTTTAATTTATGAAAAAAACGGTGATAATGTTTTGGATTTTTATGGAATAAATTGTAATTTAAATTTAAAACCTGTTTCAAGAAAATTTATAATAAGAAGTAATAAAATTTTTAATTTTAATCTTAAAAAAGAAATTAAAAAATATGATTATTTTTATGTAAGGCATTTGAAAACAGCTGAATTTTTAATCAAAAACGGAGCTAATGTAATTTTTGAATCACATGAAATTTTTCAAATAAAAAATAAAAAAATTAAAGAAATAGAAAATTTTGTGTATAAAAATGCTAAAGGATTAGTGTTTATTAATGAAAATTTGCAAAAAAAAGCCAAAAAATTTTTTAATTTTACTATTCCAAGTAAAATTATTCGTAATGGTTGCGGATTTAAAGTAGATTTTATTAAAAAAGATTTTTCAAAATTAAATGAAATTTATTATATAGGAAATTTTTATAAATGGAAAGGAGTCGATTTTTTAATTGAAGCCGTAAAAGGTTTGAATATAACATTAAAAATTGTTGGTGATGGGGAGAGAAAAAATGAATTATTAAATAAAGCATCTAAAAATGTTAAATTTTTAGGATATAAATCTCAAAATGAGATTGTAAATATTCTTAAAAACTCCAAAATCACAGTTATTCCTAATATTCCCACTATTGATTCTGAATTTTCAACACCTATTAAACTTTACGAATATTTAATGACTTCAAATGTTGTATTGGCCAGTGATTTTCCTACAATTCAAGAAATAATAAAAGATGGAGAAAATGGATTTTTATTTAAAGCAGGAGATAAAAAAGATTTCTTAAAAAAATTAAATTATATTTTATCCCTGCCGCAAAAAGAATTAGAAACAATTTCAAGAAATGCTTATAAAACAGGGAAGCGGTTTACTTGGAAAAACAGGGCTAAACAGATAGTTAAATTTATTAAGGAAATTGATGAAAATAACATTTCTTCGTCTTAAAAAAAACCCTTTCGGGGGAGCTGAGAGATATTTGGAAAGACTATCAAATGAATTGAAAAAAGAAAATATTGATTTTGAAATAATTAATTGTAGTTGTCCTAAATTTATACCCGGTTTCCTAAAAGCTATTTGGTTTAATGTGCAGGTATGTTTGAATAAAAAAGATAAATTTTATTTTTCTCTTGAAAGAATCACGTGTCCGGATATCTACAGGGCGGGTGACGGGGTACACAGGGCTTTTTTGGAGATTAAAAAATCTTTTAATCCTTTGCATTTTGTATATCTTTTTATAGAAAAAAGAATGTTTAAGAATGCCAAAAAAATAATTGCAAATTCTAAAATGGTTAAAAATCAGATAATTAAATATTATGGGATAGATGAAAATAAAATCAAAGTTATTTATAATGGAATTCCTCTAAAGGAAAAAGTTGATTTTAGTGATATAAAAAAAGAATTTAATTTAAACAATGAAAAAATTATTCTTTTTGTTGGGAGCGGGTTTGAGAGAAAAGGTGTGAAAAAGGCAATTGATATTGTTTCGAATATTAAAGGAAATTTTAAATTCATTGTTGTAGGAAAAGAAAAAAACATTTCATTTTATAAAAATTATGCAAAAGAAAAAGGAGTTAATGCAATTTTTACAGGTCCAAGAGGTGATGTTGATAAATTTTTTGGAGTGGCCGATATATTTTTATTTCCTACAAAATATGAGCCGTTCAGTAATGTGGTATTAGAAGCTATGAATTTTGAATGTGTGATTTTTACAACAAAACAAAACGGGGCTAGTGAAATTTTGCCGGAATTTAATGTAATGGAAAATCCCAATGATTTAAGTGTTGTAGAAAAAATAAATATCCTTTTTAAAAATGATAAAATTTTAGAAGAAAAAAAACGGGAAATGAAAGAAATATCAAAACAATTCAGTATAGAAAAAAATGTAAGAGAGACTATTAAGGTAATAAATGAAATTTTTAAAAAAAGATATTGAAGTAAATTTTGGAAAAATTTCTTTGAAAGAAATGTTGTTTGATGATAAATTTAAACTGCTTCTTTTTTACAGATTAGCAAATTATTATATTTATAAACCACAAAAAAATCCTATTGAAAGATTCTTGCAAAGTATATTTAATAAATTTTTTAAATATTATTCAAAAAAATTTTGTATGGATTTTAAGGCAAAAGTAAAAATAGGATATGGATTATATATTCCTCACCCAATAGGAATAGTCATTAACGGTAAATCTGTTATTGGTAATAACTGTACAATAATGCAGCAAGTTACTTTGGGTAATGATTTGATAGAAATTAATAAAGCGCCTATTGTCGGGGATAATGTAAAAATTGGTGCTAATGCGGTAGTAACTAAAGATATACCTGATAATTGTGTGGTAGCGGGAGTGCCTGCTAAAATTATTAGGAGATTAGATGAAGTTATTAATTGAACCTCCAACCTGGCTTGGCGATGCGGTTATGGCAAGCGGGGCGATAAACAGACTTCTTGAATATTTTAAACCGGATAAATCTGTTCTTTTTGGTAGTTTTGTATCAACTGAGCTTTTTAAAAGTAAATTTGATGAAGTTATAGTAGATGACAGAAATCACAGATTCAGTCAGTTTTTTAAAATCCCAAGGGTTGATTTGTTTATAAGTTTCAGGGGAAGTTTATATTCCAAACTAATAGGTTTAAAATCAAGAAGGTATTTTACATTTGATAACAAATTTTCAGGACATATGGTAGAAAAATATTCAAAATATGTTAACAATATTATAAAAGAAAACAGAATTTATCCTCCAAAACTTGATTTTAAACCTTTTGAATTTGTAAAGCCAACAATCGGTATTAATCCGGGGGCAACTTACGGCAGTGCAAAGAGGTGGTATCCTGAAAAGTTTGCCGAAGTTGGAAATTATTTTAAAGATTACAGACTAATTATTTTTGGAGGGCCAGGGGAAGAGGAAATAGCAAAAGATATTGAAAAAAATCTTTCTCATTCTGATGTTTTGAATTTATGTGGGAGATTAAGTATCAAGCAGCTTTGCGAATATATAGGTGGACTTAAATTATTTATTACAAACGATTCTGGTCCTATGCATATAGCGGCAGCTTACAATGTACCGATTGTGGCAATATTTGGGCCGACTGATTACAAAGAGACAAGCCCCTGGAGTAAAAATTATAAAATAGTCACCAAAAATTTGGAATGTGCTCCGTGTAAAAAAAGGGAATGTCCTTTAAAAACGCATGAATGTATGAAAAGCATTGAAGCTGATGAGGTTATAAAAGCGGCGGAGGAACTGTTAAATGGATAATGGAAAATGGATAATGGAAAATGAAAAGATAAAAGCTGCATTTTTGGACAGGGACGGAGTAATAAACATAGATAAAAATTATGTTCATAAAATAGAGGATTTTGAATTTAAAGACGGGATATTCGATTTATTGAAACTACTTCAAGATAAAGGATTTGTTTTATTTGTAGTAACAAATCAGTCGGGAATAGGCAGGGGATATTACACTCTTGAAGATTTTAAAAAATTAACGGATTATATGTTAAATGAATTAAAAAAAAGAGGAATTAAAATAAAAGAGGTTGCTTTTTGTCCCCATCATCCGGGTGTTAATTGTGAATGCAGAAAACCAAAACCGGGGATGATACTTAATCTGGCTAAAAAATATAATATTGATTTAAAACATTCCATTTTAATAGGAGATAAGCAAAGCGATATAGAAGCCGGAAAGAATGCAGGAGTTGGTAAAACATATTTAGTGGAAGATTCTTTATTTGATATAATTGAAAAAATCAAAAAGGAATGAAATGAAATATGCGGATATTGATTTTAATAATAAAACTATCCTCGTTACCGGTGGGGCAGGATTTATAGGAAGTAATCTTGCTTTTTATTTTCAGGAAAATTATCCGGACGCAAAAGTTATAATCTTTGATAAATTCAGAAATGAAGAGACTTTTTCAAACGGAAATTTAAAATCATTTGGCCATTTTAAAAATTTAATAGGATTTAATGGGATAGTAATCAGCGGGGATATTACAAATAAGGAAGATTTGGAAAGACTTGAAGAGTATGATATCGATTATATTTTCCATGAAGCTGCAATTTCAGACACAACCGTTTTAGACCAGAAAATAATGATAGATACAAATGTAAATGCTTTTAAAGATTTGCTTGATTTGGCGATTAAAAAAGATGCGAGTATGATTTATGCAAGTTCTGCTGCTACATATGGAAATTCTAAAATATTTAAAGTGGGATATGAACATCCTAACAATGTATACGGGTTTAGTAAACTAATGATGGATAATCTGGCAAAAGAGTATTATGATAAATTAAAAGTTGTAGGGCTCAGGTATTTTAACGTATACGGTCCAAGGGAGTATTTTAAAAATAAAACGGCTTCAATGGTACTTCAGTTTGGACTTCAACTATTAAAGGGCGAGAGTGCAAAACTGTTTGAGGGAAGCGATAAAATAAAAAGGGATTTCATTTATGTTGAAGATGTGATTCAGGCAAATATAAAAGCCTGTGAGGCTAAAAAAAACGGCGTTTATAATGTAGGAACCGGAATTGCCAGAAGTTTTCAGGATATTGTGTATATATTAAAAAAAGAGCTTAACATAGAGAGAGTTGATGTTTATATTCCAAATCCTTATGCAAAACAGTATCAGTATTTTACCCAGGCCGATATTGAAGATACAAAAAAATATTTGGGGTATAATCCAAGATTCAGTTTAGAAGAAGGGATAAAAGCATATATTCCTGAAATAATCAGAATTTATGAAGAAGTAAAATGATAGCAGTTATCGGTGATTTTATGATAGACCATTATTTATGGGGGAAAAGCAGCAGAATTTCCCCTGAAGCACCGGTGCCTGTGGTTGAAGTGGAAAAAGAAGAAGACAGGCTCGGAGGTGCCGGTAATGTTGTAAATAATTTAATAACTCTCGGAGCGGATGTACTGGTTTCAAGTGTTATTGGCAGAAATTCAAGAAGAATGTTAAAACTGGTAGAAGAAAAAAACATTGATACAAACGGGGTTTTTATAGACAAATCCCGTGAAACAATTATAAAAAGCAGAGTTATAGCTTCTCACCAGCAGGTAATCAGGTATGACAGGGAAACCATTAATCCAATCAGTGAAGAATATGAAAATAAAATAATTGAGTATTTAAATAAGTATATACAAAATATAGAAATAATTCTGCTTAGCGACTACGAAAAAGGTGTTTTGACAAAAAGTTTAACACAAAAAATAATTAAACTTGCAAACAGGTTTAATAAAAAGCTTATAATTGACCCTAAAAAAGATTTTTCAAAATATGTAAATGCATGGATGTTAAAACCAAATAAAAAAGAACTTGAAACCGCTTCCGGCATGCAAATAAAGAATAAAGACGATTTGATAAAAGCCGGATGGAAAGTCAAAAAAGACCTTAATTTAGATTATCTTTTAGTGACTCTCAGTGAAGATGGAATGGCCCTTTTTGCTGATGAATATATAGAAGTTCCGACCCTTGCAAGAGAAGTATATGATGTAACAGGGGCCGGAGATACAGTTTTGGCATCTCTTGGGTTTTATTTGAGTAAAAGTGATGATTTGGTAAATGCAATGCATTTCGCAAATGCCGCGGCGGCTGTAGTAGTTGGAAAACTTGGAAGTGCAACCGTTACACTTGAAGAAATTAAGGAAACTCAGAGAAGGATTGATAACAGCGTAGATTATAAAATAGTGGATTTTAATACAATTGAAAAAATAGCAAATGAATTAAGAAGCGAAAATAAAAAGATAGTTTTTACAAACGGTTGTTTCGATATTTTGCATATAGGGCATGTGAAGTATCTGCAAAAAGCCAAAACACTTGGTGATAAACTAATAGTCGGTGTTAATTCCAATGAATCTGTAAAAAGATTAAAAGGGCCAAGTAGGCCTGTAAATGATGAATATGACAGAGCTTATCTTTTGGCAAGTTTGGAAGTTGTGGATTATGTTGTAATTTTTGATGAAGATACTCCTTACGAATTAATAAAAAGAATTAAACCAGATATTTTGGTAAAAGGCGCCGATTATAAAAACAAAGAGGTTGTAGGAAGTGATATTGCTAAAGAAGTAAAATTAATTGATTTTGTCGAGGGAAAGAGTACCACTAATATTATTAAAAAAGTGAAAAATGAAAAGTGAAAAATTAATAGAAAATGTATAATGAAAAATTGAAAGGATTAAAAATGTTGACTAAATGCTTATACGGGCATATTGAAACGGCTAAAAAAATGGAAAAACTGCTGCCGGATATTATAAATGCGGCCGAGCTTTGCCTTAGTTCTCTTAAAGACGGTGGCAAGATAATGCTTTGTGGAAACGGCGGGAGTGCTGCGGATTCACAGCATATAGCGGCAGAGCTTAGCGGCAGGTTTAAAAAAGAAAGAATGGCCCTTGCCGGTATTGCCCTGACTACCGATACTTCTGCCATAACAGCCATAGGAAATGATTATGGATTTGAACAAATCTTTTCAAGGCAAGTTGAGGCTTTGGCAAAAGAGGAAGATACACTTATTGCAATTTCAACAAGCGGAAATTCTGAAAATGTGATAAATGCTATCAATTCAGCAAAAAAAATAGGGTGTAAAATAATAACTCTCACTGGGAAAAACGGTGGAAAAATGAAAGATTTGGGAGATGTGAATATTGTAATTCCAAGCAATGATACACCCAGAATTCAGGAAATGCATATAATGGTGGGACATATGATATGTGCTTTTATTGATGAAGAGTTTTAATTATTTCGTCTACTATAAATTCTGCTCCGTTTTTTTGAACTGTTTTAGATAAATTTTTTGAAATTTCTTCTAAATTGGAATGAAAAAGAATTTCTAAAATTTTTTCTTTTTTTATTTTCTCTTCTCTTATCACAAATCCTGCATTTTTTTCTTCCAAAAATCTGGCGTTATAATACTGGTGGTCTCCCGCGGCATAAGGATATGGGATAAAAATAGCAGGGATATTGTTTGCAACCAGTTCAAACATAGTTGATGCCCCGGCTCTGCTGATAGCAAAATCTGCTTTCGTTATTTTATCTGCCAAATTTTTTGAAAAATCAAAAATATCTGCATTTATTGCATTTTTTTCATAAAACTCTTTAATTCTTTCATAATCTTTTTTTCCTGTCTGATGAATGATATTTATATTTTTTTCTTTTAAAATCGGTGCAAGTGAAATGGCTAAATTATTTATTGCTACAGCCCCCTGGCTTCCGCCTAAGAAAATAACGGTTTTTAATTCTTTTCTGATTCTTTTCTTTTCAAAAAAAATTTCTTCAACCGGATACGGGTCGTTATAAAGAAAAGTTGAAAAAAATCTTTTAGAAAATGGTTTTAATAATTTGTTAAGCGAACCTATATATGCGTTTTGTTCGTGAATAAAGAGAGGTCTGTTTAATAAAAGAGCGGCAAAAGAGGCAGGGGCAGCCGAATATCCTCCTACACTGAACACAGCGTTGATTTTGTTTTGCTGTAGAATTTTTTTAGCTTTTAAAGAAAGTTTGAATATATTTATTAAAGAAATGATTTTATTTAAACCTTTTTTATTAACAACCCCTTTTGAACTTAAAAAATATTTTTTACTAAAACCCATGTCTTTTTCAAACCACTTTTTATCTGCACCGTTGGTTGAGCCGATATAAATTGGTTTTAACCCTCTTTTATTTAATTCCTCTTTAATAACTTTCGCAATTTTAAGGTGTCCTCCGGTTCCCCCTCCCGTTATGGCTATTTTTAATTTTTTATTTTCCATTATTTGTCCATTATTAAAGTTTCGCTTTTTTACTAATCATTAAAACCATACCTATTGCAATTAAATTTGCCAGGAGGGAACTTCCTCCGTAACTTAAAAACGGGACAGTAAGACCTTTTATAGGTATAAGTGATGTAACTCCCAGTCCGTTGAAAATAAACTGAAGTGAAATCAGTGTTCCCACTCCGAACGCAAAAAGCTGATACTCTTTTTTTTCACTTCTGTTTGCTATTTTGAATATTCTGTAAACTAACACCATAAATAATATAACAACAAGGCTTATTCCGATAATACCGCTTTCTTCTGCAATCCCTGCCAACACAAAGTCTGTATGAACATCGCTTAAAAAGCCGAGTTTAAAAACGCCGTTTCCTATACCCTGACCCAAAATACCTCCGTTATGAATGGCGTTTAATGATTCTTTTACCTGTCCGTAACTGGCACTTGAAGCGTCTATAATTGGATGAGGAAAAAAATTTGAAGACATTAAAGCAAGCCAGGCTTTAAATCTCGCAAGTCTGTAATGTGAAGAGGAAACGGCTAAGATAAAAATAAAAATACCACCGGATATAATAAGTGTAAAAGTTTTAAATTTTCCTCCCGCGATTAAAAGCATAAAAGCAAAAACCAAAGCCATTACCATAACCTGTCCAAGGTCTGACTGGTAAGCCAAAATTAAATACCAAAATCCTCCTAAAATAACAACATAAGGTAAAATAAGCTTTATTTCCTCTTTTAAAGATTTAATATTTTTAACTTTTCTTGTGAAAGACCAGGAAAGAAAAAAAATTACCCCAATTTTAAAAAATTCTACCGGTGAGAATTTAAAGGGTCCTATTTTTATCCATCTTCTAGCCCCATTAATTACAGGTGCTATTGTTTCAGGTAAAAAAGGCATTGAAATAACAAGAATTGACGATGTAATAAGTATTCCCCATCCGATAACATTAAACCATTTATCCGGATTTAAATATGATAAACCCACCATCAGGCCAAAACCGACAGTGGCAAACAATAAATATCTTGCTACAAAATGGTATTCTCCCAAATTTTTTACGGTTTCCAAGTATATTGGCAGAGAATATGAAAAAAGTGCCCCTAGTAATAAAAAAATAGCAACTATTATGAAAATGATTATATCAATTTTTTGCAAAATCTACCTTTATAGTGTATAATTTATATAGAATTTTATCATATATAAATTATGAATAGTGGGTAAATAGCAAGAGGAATAAAAATTGCTTGTATTAAAAAAAAGGAGTTAGGGCTTGTTTAAAACAATAAATTTTTTAGAAAAATCCCTTGGATATAGAAAAATAAGACAGGATTTAATAGCAAGTAATATTGCTAATGCAGATACTCCTAATTATAGACCAAGGGATATAAGATTTGAAGAGGCACTAAAAAGTGAATTGGAAAATAAACCTATTCATAAATTAGAACTTGCAAAAACAAGTCCAATGCACATGGAACCAAAAAATATAAATGATGATATTAAACCTGTAGTTTTTTTTAGAGACGGGCATTTGGCAAGAAATGACGGAAACAGCGTGGATATTGATGTGGAAACTACAGAAATGGCTAAAAACACCATAATGTATAATGCAGAAATCGCAGCTGTAAAAAAAAGAGTGGAACTTTTTAAACTTGTAATCGATTCAAGCAAAAGTATTTAATTAAAGGTAAAAAATGGGATTTTTAAACAGTTTTGATATTTCAGGTTACGGGCTTTCAGCTCAGCGTTTTAGAATAAACATCATTTCAGAAAATATTGCAAACGCAAATACTACAAGAACCGATGAAGGCGGACCTTATAGGAGAAAAGAGGTTATTTTTAAAGCGGTGCCTTTTGAAAATATAATTAATAAAGAATTGGAAAACAATGCCGATTTTCACAAATATGAAAATCCTTTGGATGAACCAAGTGAAAATAACGCCCAGGCAAAACCTCCTATAGAGACAGTTATAGTTGATAAAGTAGTAAGAGACGATTCTAAACCGATTTTAAAATACGATCCGACAAATCCGGATGCGAATAAAGACGGATATGTGGCATATCCTAATATTAATCCTGTTATTGAAATGGCCGATTTATTAGAAGCCACAAGGGCTTATCAGGCAAATGTAGCGGCATTTCAAAGTGCTAAAACCATGGCAAACAGTGCTATAAATATACTTCAAGGCTAAGGAATAAATAATGGCTTTTATAAATAAAATAAATTCTGATATAAACATTGGCAATATACAAAATAAAAATAATAAAAATGACAGCGGAAATTTTGAAGAATTATTAAAAAAAGAATTAAATGAAACAAACGGTATGCTAGAGGATGCAAAAAAAGCGGAAACAGATATAGCTACAGGTGATGTTAAGGATTTGGCAAAGGCAAGTATTACCATTCAAAAAGCCGAACTTAAAATGAAAATGATGCTTGAAGTCAGAAATAAAGCTATAAGTGCATATAAAGAGCTTCTTAAAACACAAATTTAATGAAAAACAATAAAATCCCTATAGTTTATATTGTATTTTTTCTTGCTTTTTTAACTATTTTTGGCGCTTTTCTGTTTTTATCCGTTTATAAACCAAAAGAATATTTTAATCCTTATATTAAAAAATTGGAAAGTGCATTAAGGGGAGATATTGTTACTAAAAATTTCACTTTAGTAAAAAGTGACAGAATTTATGCCGTTTATTTAGACCCGGATTATATCGCACATACTAAAAGAAATTTATTTATAGATTTATTCAGTATTTATACTGGGATAAACAGAAAAACTATTGCCCAAAAATTACATACGCATCAGAGAACTTTATTGGCCATTGTAGATAAAAAAACAAAACAGCAATTGATATATCTAAGAAGGATTTTAGACAAATACAGGGTTTTTTTATCAGTAAATGGTATTAGAAGAGGATATGATATTGAAAGTGTAATTTTAAAAAATATTAACGGTAATTTAGTGTTTTCACCTCTTTTTAGGAGATTTTATCCTTATAAAGACATTTTTGAACCGTATCTCGGGAGTTATTCTAAAGAAAAAGAACGAGGCAATAACGGAATTGAAGAATATTACGACAATATATTAAGACCCGGTAGAAACGGTGTTATTAAGGGTTTTAGAGATGTAGGGGGACATATTATATATGATAAAAATGCATATGTTAAATATCCTCAAAACGGTAAAACTTTAAAACTTAATATAAATTTGGTTTTGCAAAAAAGAATAGAAAAATTACTGGATAAAGCAAAAAGTAAATTTCAGGCAGATGAAGTGATTGCTGCGGTAATGGATTCTAAAAGCGGGAAAATATTGGCTTTGGCTTCATCAAACAGGTTTGATCCAAACCATATAACCCAAAAAGATATTCCTAATATGAAAATATCGGCTGTAAGGGAACTTTTTGAGCCGGGTTCGGTTATGAAGCCGATAACTTTTGCTATTTTATTGGAAAATAACAAGGTAAATCCTTATGAAGTATTGAATGCATATAATGGAAAATGGAAACCGGAATGGAGGAAAACACCTATAAGAGATGATGAAGCGAGACAGTGGATTAGTGCGGAAGATGGGATTGTATATTCCAGTAATATTGTTTTGTCTCAATTAGCCCTGAGACTTTCTGCAAAAGAACAGTTTTACGGATATAGAAAGTTTGGTCTTGATAAAATAAGCGGAATAGACCTGCCGTATGAATTAAAAGGAAGATTACAGCCCTTAAAACTTTATAATTATCCTGTGTATAAATCAACGTCTGCATATGGTTACGGAATTGTTGTAAATTTTGTTGAACTACTTAAAGCTTACAATGTGTTTAATAACAACGGTATTATGGTTACACCGAAAATTGCCGATATAAAAACGGATAGTAAGCAGATTATAAAACCCGTTACTGCTAACGAAATGCTGAGAATCTTAAGAAAAGTAGTTTTAAAAGGTACTGCAAAGGGTGCTTTTATAGATGATATTTTTACAGCGGGGAAAACGGGGACCGCCCATGTAAGTATAAAAGGGAGTTATCAAAAAATTTATAATTCGTCTTTCTTTGGATTTGCCAATGCAAATGGTAAAAAATTTACAATAGGCGTTACTTTTTTTCATATAAAAGCACCGTTTCCAAACTACTTTGCATCTCAGAGTGCTGTACCTTTATTTAAAAATATTGTTATAATTATGAAAGATGAAAAAATGTTTGGGGGAAAGGATGAAGGAAATAATTGATATTTTAAACACCACTATACTTGATACCCCTTTATATAAAATAATTTTAGCCTTTTTAATATTTTTTACATTTTTGTTTTTTAGGAAAATATTTACTCTTTTTATTTTGTCTTTTTTTCAGAAATTAACAGTTAAGACAAAAACCGAAATAGATGATAAATTTTTTAATTCGATTAAAAATCCTTTAAGGTTTTTATTTATAATCGCAGGAATTTGGGGGTTTTTTTATATTTTAGGTATAAAAGGGGATTTTTTAAAACATATTATCAGAGGACTTTTGATATTTGATATTTTTTGGCCTTTTTATAATATAGTATGTGAATTTGAAGATTTTGTATATCACATTTTAGGAAAATATGGAAAAGCTTCAAGGGAACTCGCTTCTTTTTTGATAAAACTTACAAAAGTTTTTGTAATAATAATCGGTGTTGTTGCAATGCTGCAAGAGTTCGGAATAAATGTAACCGGATTTATTGCTTCGCTGGGACTTGGCGGTTTGGCTTTTGCCCTTGCTGCAAAAGACACTGCGGCAAATCTTTTTGGCGGAATAGCAATTTTAACAGATAATATGTTTAAAGTGGGAGAATGGGTAAAAATAGGTAATGCCGAAGGTATTGTTGAGGATATTGGAATGAGAACCACTAAAATAAGAGCTTTTGATAAAAGATTAATTGTTGTGCCAAATTCTGTTATAGCCACTTCAAATGTAGAAAATTTTTCAAGACGGGATAGAAGAAGAATTTCTATGAGGATAGGGGTAACTTATTCAACCAGTATAAAAAATTTAAATAATTTATTGAATGAGATTAGGAATTATCTTAAAAACCATCCCATGATTCATAAAGAGCCCTTATTAATTTATTTTGATGAATATCAGGACAGCAGTTTAAGTATATTCTGTTATTATTTTACAAAAACGGCTGATTGGGAAGAGTATTTAAAAATAAAAGAAGAAACAAATATTGAAATTAAAAGAATTGTGGAAAAATATTCTTCTTTTGCTTTTCCTTCCCAAAGCCTATATTTTGAAACCCCGATAAGAGTAAAAAATGAAAATTAAAAAATTATCAATTATTTTATTAATAGTAATATGTTTATTTGTTTTAGCGGTTTGGGCGCTTTTTAACACTTCTGCAGGAAATAATTTAATAAAACTCTATTTTCAGAATAAAATCACCTATTATTTCCCCAATATGAAAATAGATAAATTTAGCATTAATTATAATAATTTTTTTATGAGTTTACATGAAGGTGACAATCATTATAAACTTTATGGTCAATTACACCCTTTTGATGCAATTTTGGAAGGGAAAATTAAAAAACTTGCAATTTCAAAAAATAAATTTAAAGATAATGTAATTTTAAAAGGTCACGTGGATAAAAAATATTTTATTCATTCTATTGTGTATTTTGATAAAAGTGTCGGTTTTTTGGATATAAAATTAGGAAAAGGAAAAATAATCAATTTTAAAACCAATAATGTTGATCTACAGTATATTATGGATAATTTTTCCATTAAAAATATCAAAGGTCTAAAAGCAAAAGTTAATCTTAATTTATTGATTAAAAATAATAATTATTTTATTAAAACGTTAATAAAAGGATTATATAAAAATATTCCTTTTAATTCTAACATTAATTTTTATTTTAATTCATCAAATTTTATTACCTTTGAAGGTTTTACAAGAAGTGAAATTTTAGACGGAACATTTAAAGGCGTATATAATAATAAAAAACTGGTTTATGATGCTGATTTTAAAAAGTTTGATTTAAGATTGTTAAACTTAATATATCCTTTTAGGGGGAAAATTTATTTAAAAATAAGGCATGACAAATCTGGAATAATTAAATTTTTTTCCAAAGATTTCAGGGGATTTAAAGATGATAATATAAATATTGAATTTAATATGCCCGTGCAAGATTTTTTCAATTATGCAGGAATATATAATATTTTTGATAAAGGAAATGTTATAGGAAGAATTATAATATCAAAAAAAGGCTCCTTTAATTTTATTATTCAAAATGCATTTTTAAAAGAAAAATTAGCAAACAAATTGAAATTAAAAAACAATCTTTTAAGAAAAATTTTTGTAAAAGGATATTTTGACAGTCAACATGTGGTTTTTGATTTATTATCAGATAATAAAAAATTTGCCCTTAATATAAAAAATGGGAAAATTTTCATAAAACCGAATATAGTTGCTTCATTTATTCTCATAGTTAACAATAACAAAGAAGAGGATTATTATAAATTTAATAAAAATAAACTATTTTTATTAAAAAAGAGATTTTTAGTGGATGACGATAATCAAATATTAGTCTTTTAATATAAACTTTCTTGACAATTTCGATAAATTATTGTATAATTTCAGTGTAAAAATTAAGGAGAAGGAGGGGAACATGTGGCCAACAGTATTTGATCCATTCAAAGAATTACAAGACATTGAAAGAAGACTGGGTGCAGTTTTAGGAGCAAACAAACCTGTACAAAAAGTAGAGGCTTTCACACCGGCAGTTAATGAAAAGGTTGATGATAAAGGTTATTACCTTGAAATTGATTTACCTGGAGTTAAAAAAGAAAACATTGAAATTAATGTAAATGACGGTGTTTTAACAGTTTCAGGTGAGAGAAAACTTGAGAAAAAAGAAGAAAAAGAAAACTATACAAGAATTGAAAGTTTCTTTGGAAGATTTGAGAGAGCATTTAAATTGCCAGCTGATGCAGATGCTGACAATATTGAGGCTAAATTTGAAGACGGGGTGTTAAAAGTATTTATTCCAAGAAAAGCAAAAGCAGAAGGTAAAAAAATAGAAATTAAATAATCTCCTTTTTTTCTCTTTTAACCATTTTTTTATTTTATATTTTTTTGCCAATCTCCTTTATTATTCATTTTACATTTTCTTTTCTACATTGTATAATTACTTAAAAAAAGGTCTTCTATGTTTGAGAGACTCTTCAAATTATCCGAAAAAAACACTACAGTTTCCACTGAGGTTAGAGCCGGGTTTACCACATTTTTAGCAATGATGTATATTGTACCTGTAAATGCTTCTATTATGAGTTTGACAGGTATGCCGTTTGATGAACTAATTACCGCCACAGCTGTTGTTACTATTATCGCCACCATTTTAAACGGTATATGGGCAAACACTCCTGTTGCCATGAGTGTCGGAATGGGGCTTAATGCTTATTTTACATTCGGACTTGTAAAAGGAATGCATATTCCTTGGCAGACCGCCCTTGGAATTGTAATGATATCGGGTCTTATATTTTTGGCGCTATCGTTTACAAAATTCAGGGTTTGGGTGCTTGAATCGGTCCCTGTTGATATAAGGAGGGCGATAAGTGCCGGTATCGGCATGTTTATAGCATTTATCGGACTTAAGGGAATGGGTGTTATTGTGGATAATCCCGCTACATTGGTTACTCTTGGTGATTTTCATGATCCAAAAGTTCTTTTAGGTGTATTTGGATTTATTGTTGCAGCAACCCTTTTTGCTTACAGAATAAAGGGGGCTTTTATTTTGGCAATTATTATAACTTCAATTGTGGCATGGATCTTGGGACTTGGAGAACTTCCAGAAGGTATTATTTCTATGCCGGCGGGTATCGGAGATATTGCTTTTCATTTTGATATCAAAAGTGCTTTAACCCTTTCACTTTTACCTGTTATAATGACATTTTTGATTACAGATATGTTTGATACAATTGGGACTCTTGCAGGTATTGGAATGAGGGCCGGTTTATTTAAAAAAGGAAGCCGTGAAATTCAAAAAACCCTAGAAGCTGATGCGGCGGCAACCGTAATAGGTGCAAGTCTTGGAACATCTACCACAACTTCATTTATCGAAAGTGCTGCTGGTGTTGAAGAGGGCGGAAGAACGGGTCTTACTGCTGTGATAACCGGACTTTTATTTATTACAACATTATTCTTTTTACCACTTTATAAAGCGATTCCTGATAATGCTATTTATCCAATTTTGGTAATGGTTGGCGTACTTATGTTCAGCGAGCTTAAAAACATTGATTTTTCAGACGGGACTGTTGCGGTTGCAAGTTTTATCACCGCCGTTTTAATGCCTCTTACGTATTCAATTACAATAGGGATCAGTGCCGGATTTGTGGTATATTTGATTTTAGCTGTTTTAAAAAGGGAATTTGATAAAATCAACATAGGAACTATAACACTTGCGTTGATTGGATTACTTGCATTTATCTTTCATTAATTCCTTTGAAAAAGGAAATATTATAAAACTTTTTCTTCTTTTTTTTCGTCTTTAAGTATAAAAATTATACATTATCCATTGTCCATTTTCCATTAATTTGATATAATTTCGTCCCCCTGAACGGAAAGAGGCTTTGCATCTGTTCATAAACAGTTGCAAGGGCTGGTCATCTGACCTAAGGGGATTTAAGTACTATGTAAAGGAAACGAGATGAAAGTAAGAGCTTCAGTTAAAAAAATTTGCCCAAAATGCAAAATCGTTAAAAGAAAAGGCGTTGTAAGGGTAATTTGCGAAAATCCAAGACATAAACAAAGACAAGGATAAAACATGGCAAGAATTGCAGGTGTAGACTTACCAAAAAACAAAAAAGTAGAATATGCGCTTCCATATATTTATGGAATCGGATTAACATTAAGTAGAAAAATTTTAAAAGATACTGGAATTGATCCAAATAAAAGAGTATATGAACTTACAGAAGATGAAGTTTCAACTTTAAATAAAGAAATTCAAAACAATTACATTGTTGAGGGTGAACTTAGAAAAATAGTTCAGCTTAACATTAAAGAACTTATGGATTTAGGATGCTACAGAGGTCTTAGACACAGACGCGGTCTTCCGGTTAGAGGTCAAAGAACTAAAACTAATGCTAGAACCAGAAAAGGTAAGAAAAAAACTGTTGGTGCAAAAGCAAAATAAAAGGGTGAATGATGGCAAAAAGAAAAGTAACTAAAAAGAAAAAAATTAAAAAACAAGTTGGACGCGGAATAGTTTATATTTCAGCAACATTCAACAATACTATGATTACTGTGACTGATGAAATGGGTAATGCGTTATGCTGGAGTTCTGCAGGACACCTTGGATTTAAAGGTAGTAAAAAATCAACTCCATTTGCAGCTCAACAAGCGGTAGAAGATGCTATGGCTAAAGCTAAAGAATACGGAATTAAAGAAGTAGGTATTAAAGTACAAGGACCTGGTGGAGGTAGGGAAACTGCAGTAAAAACTGTCGGTGCTATTGAAGGAATTAAAGTACTTTGGATGAAAGATATTACTCCATTACCTCACAATGGTTGTAGACCAAGAAAAAGAAGAAGGGTGTAACGATGGCAAGATATACAGGACCAGTTGAAAGAATAGAAAGAAGACTAGGAGTTAGTCTAGAACTTAAAGGTGAGAGAAGATTAGCTGGAAAATCAGCACTTGATAAAAGACCTTATGCACCAGGACAACACGGGCAAAGAAGAAGTAAAATCAGTGAATACGGATTACAGCTTAGAGAAAAACAAAAAATTAAATATTATTACGGTGTTCTTGAAAAACAATTTAGAAAATTTTTCCATGAAGCCAACAGACAGGAAGGCTCAACAGGGGAAAACTTAATTAAACTTCTTGAGAGAAGACTTGACAATGTGGTTTACAGAATGGGATTTGCATCAACTAGAAGATTTGCAAGACAACTTGTAACTCACGGACACGTTTTAGTAAACGGAAAAAAAGTAAACATACCTTCATATCTTGTAAAAGAAGGTGACAGAATAGAAATTAAGGAAAAAACAAAAAATAACCCACAAGTTCAAAGAGCGTTAGAACTATCTAAACAAACTGGAATTGCTCCATGGGTAGATGTAGACAGAGATAAAGTTGCAGGTATTTTCCAAAGAGTTCCTGAAAGAAGTGAAGTAAATATTCCAGTAGAAGAAAGATTAGTAGTTGAGTTGTACTCTAAATAATAGGGGTTAAAAAATGAATAAAATTAAAACAGAACTTATTGTTCCAAGTGAAGTTTCTTATGAAGAAAATGAAAACAAAGCAAAAATTGAAATTTATCCTTTTGAATCAGGTTTTGGAGTAAGTGTAGCCCATCCGATAAGAAGGACATTAATTGCTTCAACTCCTGGTTTTGCTCCTGTTGCTATGAAAATAGAGGGAGTAAAGCATGAATTTGATTCATTAAAAGGTATGCTTGAAGATGTTGCAAGTTTTATAATTAATCTCAAAAACGTTAGATTTAAAATTAAAGAGGGTGATGAAGCAGAAGTAACCTATCATTTTGTAGGCCCTAAAGAAATTAAGGGGGCTGATTTAGAAAATGAAGTAGTTGAAATTGTTACACCTGAAACATATATTGCAACTCTTAATGAAGAAGGTGAGCTTAAATTAACTTTGATTATTAAAAAAGGTATGGGATTTGTAGCCGTTGAAAACTTCAGAGACGAACTTCCTGAAGGCTTTATAGGACTTGATGCATATTTCAGCCCTATTAAAAAAGTGGTTTATAATATTGAAAATATATTGGTTGAAGATGACCCTAATTTTGAAAAAGTAATATTCGAAATTGAAACAGACGGTCAAATCAGTCCGATTGATGCTTTTAAAACGGCAATCGATACATATTTAAAACAGTTTACTATTTTTACAAAAGAATTTAATATTGAAACAAAAACAGCACAGAGTATAGAACTTGACGAAAGTTACAATATTTTATTCGAGCCTATTGAAAATTTAAATCTTAGAAGCAGAAGCTTTAATGCACTTGACAGAGCGGGTATAAGATTTATAGGTGAACTTGTTTTAATGGGTAAAGAAAAATTATCCAACATTAAAAATTTAGGTGCAAAATCACTTGAGGAAATTTTTGAAAAATTAGAAGAAATCGGATTTTCTGTAAATAAAACTTTGCCGCTTGAAATTAAAAAAGTTATTGAAGAGAAACTATCAAAACTTAAGGAGAATGAATGAGACACAAACACGGATACAGAAAACTGGGTAGAGACTCTGAACACAGAGCGGCTTTACTTAGAAATTTAGCATGTGATTTAATAGAACATGAAAAAATTGAAACAACAGTTCCAAAAGCAAAAGAACTTAGAAGATATATTGAAAAATTAATTACTCGTGCAAAAAATGCAGATTTTAACACACATAGATATGTATATTCTAAACTTGGAAGTAATCAAAGGGCAAAAGCGGCAACTCAAAAACTAATTGATATTATCGCACCTAAATTTGAAAATAGAAATGGTGGATATACAAGAATTGTTAAAACAAGATTTAGAAGAGGTGATGCAGCTGAAATGTGTATCATCGAATTTGTTCAAGACTAATCCCCCCCTTTTTCTTTTTTCCTATTGATTAAAATTCTATAATTTGTTATATTTAGTAAAAAAGGATAATTATGGCTGAAATTCCATTTTCTGATGAAGAACTAAAAGAAGCTGTAAGCGGTGTGATTGAAGAACTTCGTCCCATGCTTCAGATGGATGGCGGAGATGTTACATTGATTGATGTTAAAAAGCCAGTCGTATTTGTTCAGCTTCAAGGCGGATGTGTCGGATGTGCAAGTGCCGGGGCTACTTTAAAATACGGTATTGAAAAAGCGCTTAAAGAAAAAATTCATCCGGATTTAGTTGTTATGAATGTGCCACACGGATATGAGGACAGGCTTGATGAGTTACTCAAATATTCATTCTGAAATAAAAGCTTTGCTTAAAGAAGCAATGGAAAAAAAAGATTATAAAAAAATAATTAAAATATTGAATTCTTTGGTTAAAGAAGATAAATTTAATCCAGATACATTAAAAGGTATTTTATTTAAAGATGTAAAAGATATTATCAAAACAAAAGAAGATTTAGAAAATATCCTGCTTTCCACTAAAGTTATTTTTGAGACAAAAGAAGAAGTTCTTGAATTTTTTGAACTTTTATTGAAATACGGATTTAGGGAAAATGCAATTGATTATTTTGAAGAACTGATGTTTAATATAAATGATTTGGAACTTATTGAAGGGTTTAACTCATTACTAAAACAATGAATTATGAAGAGTTGATTAACAAAAATGCAATTACAGATAATACAAAAGAACTAATTAATAATAAAATTTTTTTAAAAACTGCACAAAATGAAAAATATTCTCAAAATATTTCTTCTTTTTTGACTCCGAAAGATTTATTAAACAATATTAAAACAAAATTTATAGGAATTACCGGTACAAACGGTAAAACTACAACAGCTTTTGTTTTGGGCTTTTTGTTAAATCAGGCAGGTTTCAATGTAGCTGTTCAGGGGACTGAGGGGTTTTTTGTAAACGGAGAAAAAAGAGAAGACAAAACTCTTACAACTCCTTCTATTTTTACTACAATAAAAAGAGTATATAAATATAAACCCGATTTTTTTATTATGGAAGTGAGCTCTCACGCAATTGCACAAAACAGGATTGAAGGGATTGATTTTACTGCTAAAATTTTAACTTCATTTTCCCAGGACCACCTTGATTATCATAAATCAATGAAAGAGTATAAAAAAATTAAAGAGGGTTTTTTTCAGGATGAAACACTTAAGATTGTAAATGGACAATGGAAAATGGATAATGGAAGATTTAGTATTATAACTGTGAGCGGTTATGATTTTAAAATTAATTCAAAAAATTTATATGTCTTAGAAAAATCGATAGTTAATGATATCCCGATGGCCGGTGAATTTAATAAAATGAATTTTTCTTTGGCCCTTAAAACAGCAGAAAATTTAACTTCATTATCCCTTAATAATTTTTTATTTGATAATTTTAAGGGTGTCCCAGGTAGAATGGAAATAGTATCTATTAATCCTTTGATAATTATAGATTTTGCCCATACTCCGGATGGAATGCAAAAAGTTATAAGTTCCCTTAAAGGAAAAAAACTGGTTGTATTTGGTGCCGGGGGAGACAGAGACAAGGGAAAAAGAGTAAAAATGGGAGAAGTTGCCGATAAACTGGCAGATTACATAATTTTAACAAATGACAATCCCCGTTGTGAAAAGCCTGAAGATATAGTAAGTGATATTAAAAGTGGTATAAAAAAAACTCCTTTTGAAATCATACTTGATAGAAAAGAAGCTATAAAAAGGGCGGTAGAACTTTCCAAAAATTTTGATGCGACACTGATTTTGGGAAAAGGGGATGAAAAATATATAGAACAATGCAGAGAAAAAATTCCTTTTTCTGACAGGGAAACAGTTAAAAACTTTTTAATTTAATGTATAATAAAATTAAATATGATATAAACGGGCTAAAAAAAAGGAGTGCATATGCAAATGCCAAAACCGCAAAATATAATGTTTATGTGTCAGGTAAAACGACCTCCAAATTTTCCAAAACCAAGCTGTGTAAGAGAGGGAAAAGAAGATTTGTTTCCTTACACTCAGCAAAAAATGATGGAAATGGGAATTGACCCTGAAAGAAACTGGCTGGTACCTACAGGGTGTCTTAACCGATGTAAATTCGGACCCGTAATGCTGGTTGAACCTGGAAGTTATATGTATGTGGATTTAGATAAGGATAAAATTGACAGAATTTTGGAAGAACATATCAAAAACGGGAATCCTGTAAAAGAATATTTAATTGCGGAGGAATTCTGGGCATGAAAATAGAAATGCTTTATAGCAAAATCCACAGAGCCACAGTTACAGATGCAAACCTTAATTATGTCGGTTCTATTACAATAGATGAGGAATTAATAGAAAAAGCAAATCTGCTTGTCGGTCAAAAAGTAGATATTGTAAATATAAATAACGGGGAGAGATTTTCCACTTATGTGATTAAAGGAAAAAGAGGCAGTGGTGAAATATGTTTAAACGGAGCAGCCGCAAGAAAAGTTCATGTGGGGGATAAAATTATTATTATTGCATATGCTTCTATGGAGCTTGAAGAAGCAAAAAATTTTAAACCATCTGTTATAATTGTGGATGAGAATAATAAAATTCAAGAGATAACAGATAATTTAAAGGCGGAGTGATGTTTGGGAATATGGATTTAAATGAAATGATGAAAAAACTACAGGAGAGTATGGCGGAAGCTGACAATAAAACGTATACAGCAACAGCGGGCGGTGGAATGGTCGAAGCTACAGTAAACGGCAGATTCGAAATAATTGATTTAAAAATAGATGATTCACTTCTTGAAGATAAAGAGTCGCTTCAAATTTTAATAATGAGCGCTGTAAATGATGCCATTAAAATGGCGATAGAAGACAAAAAATCTCAGGCTCTTAATATGTTTGGAGGGATGAATTTAGGACAATGAAAAAATTAATTTTTCTTTTTCCTCTTTTTTTATTTGCCTTTGTAGATTTTTCTCCATGTCTTAAAAAATACTCTTTTATAAAAAATTATATTCCTGTAACGAAAAATTTAAGTATTGTTTTTGATAATAAAAATTGTATAAAATATGATCCTTTTACCAAAATGTGTTTAATTAAATCAAAAAATAAAAAAGTTGTTAAATTTTATGAAAATCCAAAACTTGCCTGGTGGATGGCAAGTATAAAGAAAAATAAAATATATGTTGGCAATTTTGCTGAGGATATGAATTTTTTAACCCCTGCAAAATTAAGTGTTAAATCTCTTAAAAATTCTGTAATTTCAGATATGTTTTGCAGGGCTTACGGAATAGGCAGAGGTGAAGGGTTTATAAAAAGTGAATTTGTTAAACATTTTATAAATTACGGATACTGGGGAGATATTGGAATCGATGTCGATGAAAATATGAAAATTGCCTCATTTGACCCTTTTTATGTGAAAAATTTAAGTATTGGTGAAAAAATTATTTCAATAAATAATAAAAAAGCGACCCCTGAGAATTTTTCAAAATATATTTTGCTTGGAAAAGTTGGAGATATTGTTAAAATTAAAACTGATAAACATTCTTATAAAATTAAAATCAGAAAAAAAATATATAAATTTACCCCTTTAATGCATTTTGGGATATATGTGGATAAAAATTTAATAATTACAAGACTTCCTGAAAAATTAAAAGAAAAATATTATATAAAAGAGGGGGCTAAAATTATAAAAGTAAACAATCAAAAAGTTTCTACATTAAAAGAGCTAAAAAAAGCACTTTCTACTTATAAAAATGTTACAATTACACTAAATTTTCAAGGTATTAATTTAAATATTCCACTAAGGTAATAAATGGAAAAGTTTATAAGAGAAAATTTGATTAAAGCTGAAAGTTTTCATCCTTTTTTTGAAAAAGCTTTAAATGAAATGTTGTTAGCAGGGGGTAAAAGATTTAGGCCGAAACTTCTTTTGGCAGTGGTAAGGGCTTATAATCCACTTCTACTAGAAAATGCAAAATATGCCGCTTTTGCAATAGAATTAATTCATACATATTCACTTATTCATGATGATTTGCCTGCTATGGATAATGCTTCTCTCAGAAGAAATCATCCCACATTACATACAACTTATGATGAAGAAACAGCTATATTAGTGGGCGATGCGTTAAATACTTACGCTTTTGAAGTTTTAGCAAAAGCCCCAATGCATTGTGATGTTAAAATAGAACTTATTAAAACATTATCTGAAGCTGCTGGACCAAACGGAATGGTGCTTGGTCAGGCGATAGACTGTTATTTTGAAAATAAAAAACTAAATCTTGATGAACTTAAATTTTTACATATTAATAAAACGGGTAAAATGATAGCCGCATCTCTTAAAATGGGTGCAATTATTGTAAATAAACCTGATTTGGCTGAAAAATTATATGATTTTGGATTAAAACTAGGTCTTCTTTTTCAAGTGCAGGATGATTTATTGGATTTGTTAGACAGCTCTGAAACAGGCAAAACTACAGGGGTTGATGAAAATAAAAATACTTTTGTAACATTTCTTGGAAAAGAAGGTGCGATGGAAAAAGCTGACAGATTAGCTGGTGAAATTAAAAAAGAATTAAATGGTTTCAATGAAAATTTAAAAAAAGAACTTGGCACTTTGCTTGAGAAGTATTTGTATAGACATAAAAATTAAGGAGACAGATAAATGCAAATGAAGAAAAAAATGGCGGATACAATAAGATTTTTAGCGGCAGATATGGTGCAAAAGGCAAATTCTGGACATCCCGGGGCTGCTCTTGGACTTGCGGATATTATGGTAGAACTCAGTGAAGTTATTAATTTAACCCCTAATAACCCTCATTTTATAAACAGGGACAGACTTGTATTTTCAGGAGGACATGCAACACCTCTTATTTATTCACTTCTTTATCTTTGGGGATATGATATTACTATGGATGATTTGAAAAACTTTAGACAGCTTGGCAGCGTTACTCCAGGACATCCAGAATTCGGACATACACCAGGAATTGAAGTAACAACAGGTCCTTTAGGACAAGGCGTTGCAAACGCAGTCGGTTTTGCAATGGCTAAAAAATTTTTGAATAAAAAATTTCCAGAAATTACTCATAAAGTTTGGTGTTTATGTGGGGATGGTGATTTGGAAGAAGGTATTTCTTATGAAGCATGTTCAATTGCCGGAAGCCTGGGGCTTGAAGATTTGATATTAATTTATGACAGCAATAACATCTCAATTGAAGGTGAGGTTGAAAAAGTATTTAAAGATGATGTTAAAAAAAGATTTGAATCCCAAAATTTCAGAGTGCTTGAAATGAACGGGCATGATTATGAAGATATTGCCAATACGCTCAAAAAGGCTCTAAAATCTGATGGAAGACCGACTTTAATTATTGCACATACAATTATTGCAAGAGGTGCAGTGGGGCTTGAGGGAAGTGAAAAAACCCACGGAGCGCCTCTTGGGGAAGATGTAATAAAAGAGAGTAAAAAGGCTGCCGGATTTGACCCTGAAAAAACTTTTTATGTGCCTGAGGATGTACTTGTAAGATTTAGATGTGTAAGAGAAAGAGGAGAGTTGCTTGAAGTTGAATGGAATAAAAAAGCCAGAGTGGAAGAGATAGAAGAATTTTTCCACAGAGATTTTAATAAAATTGTATGGCCTGAATTTGAAGAGGGGACAAGTATTGCCACAAGAAAAAGCAACGGGGAAATTTTAAATGCTATTGCAAAAGCTATCCCTTCATTTTTAGGCGGAAGTGCTGATTTGGCTCCATCAAATAACACTCTTTTAAAAGATGAAGATGATTTCCCTCACGGAAGAAACTTACATTTTGGAATTAGAGAACATGCAATGGGAGCAATTAACAATGCCCTTAGTGCTTACGGGTTTTTACCATATGCAGCAACATTTTTGGTATTCAGTGATTATTTAAGGGGTGCTTTGAGAATTGCAGCGCTCAGCAAGCATAAAAATTACTGGATATTTACACATGATTCTATTGCCCTTGGGGAAGACGGGCCTACCCATCAGCCGGTTGAGCATTTAACCGCACTTAGGGCTATTCCTAATCTTTATGTGTTTAGACCTGCAGATGCGAATGAAAATGTGAATTGCTGGAAAATGGCATTAAATATTGATGCACCCGTTGCATTTGCTCTTAGCCGTCAGGGATTAAAAAACATAACCCCGAAAAACATTGATTTAAGCAAAGGCGCTTATGTATTAAGAGAAGGTGAAGATATTACATTGGTTGCGAGCGGTAGTGAAGTAAATTTGGCTATGGAAGTGGCTGAGAAAATCAATGCAAGGGTTGTAAGTGTGCCTTGTTTTGATCTGTTTGACGAACAGCCAGATGAATTTAAAAATGAACTATTAAAAGGAAAAGTTGTGGCAATTGAGGCTGCAAGAGGGCTTGAATGGTATAAATATGCTGATATGGTAATTGGAATGAACACCTTTGGTGCCAGCGGAAAAGGAAGTGAAGTTTATAAATATTTTGGATTTGACGTGGATAAAATTATAGAAAAATTAAAGGATATTAAATGATTTTAGCGACACCGGGACCTGTTGAAATCCCTTATTTTGTAAGGGAAACTTTTTTAAAAGAGACAATTCATCACAGAACCCCAGAATTTAAAGCAATTTTGCTTGATACACTTGAAAAATTTAAAAATGTTACCCATTTGCCTGAGGCTGTATTTTTAACAAGCTCCGGAAGCGGGGCTATGGAAGCTGCAGTAATCAATATAGTTAAGAAAAAGGCATTAACTGTAAATGCAGGTAAATTTGGTGAAAGATGGGGTAAAATCTGTGCGGCTTTTGATATTCCTTTTAGGGAAATTAAATATGACTGGGATACGCCTGCAAGTGCAGATGATATTGTAGCTGCCATTGAAGAAGATGGTGAAATTGATTCTATTTTTATTCAAATAAGTGAAAGTGCCGGTGGACTTAGACATCCGGTTGAAGAAATAGCGGCTGAAGTAAAACTTATAAATCCTGATATTATCATTGTAGCAGATGCAATTACCGCTATGGGGGTTGAAGATATAGACACTTCAAACATTGATGTATTGGTAGGCGGTAGTCAAAAAGCATTTATGCTGCCTCCAGGACTTGCAATGCTAGGCCTTAGCGTTAAAGCAGTGGAGAGGATAGGAAAAGGAAAAGGGTTTTATTTTAACCTTGCAAATGAAATTAAAAAACAAAGAGAGGGTTCTACTTCATTTACACCGGCTACAAGTTTAATCATTGCATTAAATGAAGTACTTAAAAAACTTGAAGAAATAGGATTTGAGAAACATTATGAAAATACAGCTAAAAGACACGCTGCCCTACTTGCAAGTATTGAGGCAATTGGACTTAACATTTTCCCACAAGTACCAGCACTTTCAATGGCTGCAGTTTATAGTGAAAAAGCAGAAGAGATTAGAAAAATTTTAAAAGAAAAATATGAAATAAATGTAGCGGGTGGTCAGGATTTTATGAAAGGAAAACTGTTTAGAATTAACAATATGGGAATTATTGAAGAAAATAAAATGCAATATATTGTAAATTCACTTGAACTTGCTCTAGATGAGCTTGGAATTAGAAAATATGATGGAACTGCTGTTAGAGTTTATACAAATGAAAGAGAAAAATGATTTTTGAACACGAAATACCAAGTGGAAGCAGGTTTTATTTTGGCAAAAGTGCCAAAATAAAAAGGGAAATAGAACAAATTGCAAGTGAAGTTTTTGATACGTATGAATTTGAGGAGATTATTACCCCTTATTTTTCCTATCATCAGCAAGAAGCGGTAAATGAGAAAGATATTATAAAATTAACCGACCCGCAAAATAGAAATTTAGCCTTAAGAGCTGATTCTTCCATAGATGTAATCAGGCTTGTAATAAAAAGGCTTAAAAGCGAAGCTAAAAAATGGTTTTATATTCAGCCGGTATTCAGATATCCTACAAGCGAAATTTATCAGATAGGGGCCGAGTGGTTTGAGGGTGATTTACAAAAAACTCTTGAAATTAATAAGCAAATCTTAAGTAGACTTAATAAAAATTATACTCTGCAAATTTCTCATATTAAAATTCCTGAGATTGTATGCGAATTAACTGGACTAAATCTTGAAGATATTAAAAAAATGAGAATTTATAAATTTAATGAAGAATGGCTCAAAAAATTAATTGAGGTTCATTCAAAAGAGGATTTGAAAAATTTAAGTATTTATCCGGAAAAAATCAGACCGTATTTAGAAGAAATAAAAGAATTAGCGGATGAAAATACAGTTGTGGCACCTCTTTATGTTACAAATCTCAGATATTATACAGGTGTGTTTTACAGATTTATAAAAAATAATAATGTTTATGCAAAAGGCGGGGAATATCAGGTAGAGGGAATTAGAAGTGTAGGATTTTCCATATATACTGACAATTTGATAAAGGATATAATGAATGGTTGATTTAATAGTTGGACTTCAATGGGGAGATGAGGGAAAAGGCAAAATAGTTGATTTGGTAGCCAAAAATTATGATATTGTAATCAGAAGCCAGGGCGGACATAACGCAGGGCATACTGTAGTGGTTGACGGTAAAAAATATGCTCTTCATCTGCTTCCAAGCGGAGTACTTAATCCAAATGCCATGAATGTAATAGGAAACGGGGTTGTTGTATATCCGCCACAACTTATTAAAGAAATAAAAGAATTTGATAAAAATATTAAAAATAAACTTTTAATTTCAGATAAAGCCCATATGATACTTGACCATCATATAGCAATAGACCAGGCCAGGGAGAGACTAAGAGGCAAAAATGCAATAGGAACTACAGGCAGGGGAATAGGTCCGGCTTATGCGGATAAGATAGCAAGAGTCGGTGTCAGGATGGGTGAACTTAAAGATATAGACAAACTTCTTGAAAAATTAAAATATTATTATGAAATGAACAAAGGTTACTTTGAATATCTGGGAATTTCCATTCCAAAAGAAAAGGATTTAAGAAAAAATCTTGAATATTGGCAAGAGGAACTTCTTGATATGATTACAGATACTACAAAATATCTTTGGGATAACATTTATAAAAATATGCTTCTTGAAGGAGCTCAGGCTACACTTCTTGATATAGACCATGGAACATATCCTTATGTTACAAGTTCAAATACAATTGCGAGTGGAGCACTGACCGGTAGCGGGATACCTCCTAAAAAATTAAATAAAGTTATAGGAATTGCAAAAGCATATGCCACAAGAGTTGGAAACGGTCCTTTTCCTACAGAAGATTTAGGAACTGCCGGAGATAAAATAAGAGAGCAGGGAGCTGAATTTGGAACTACTACAGGAAGGCCAAGAAGATGCGGATGGTTTGATGTGGTTGCCGCTAAATATGCTATAACTCTAAACAGCTGTGATGAAGTGGCTTTAATGAAACTTGATGTGTTGGATGGCTTTGATGAGGTTAAAATAGGCGTCGGATACGAAAGAAACGGTGAAAAACTTGATTATTTTCCAAGTGATTTGAGCGATGTTGAGCCGATTTATGAAACATTGCCCGGATGGGATAAAAGCAGCGGTATTAGAAAATGGGATGATTTGCCACAAAATGCAAAAAAATATGTGGAATTTATAGAAGAAAAAATTGGCTGTAAAATAAAATATATTTCAACCGGGGCTGAGAGGGAAGACACAATTATTAGATAATTGATAATGGAAAATGTATAATGGATAATTAAAAGTGAAGACAAAATTTTCAACTGTTGTAAAAGTCAAGAAGCAGGAAGTTGATAAAATTGAAAAAGATATTCAAAAGATAAATTTTTCTATTTTAGAACTTAATAAAAAAATAGAGGAACTTCAAAATATTCTTTTTTCTTTAACTCTTCCTCAAAATGGAAATTTTTCCCTTTTTTCACAAGTTAAAACACAGCAGAATATGTTAAGGAATGAAATTGAAAAATTTAAAAATCAGATTCTTTTTTTGGAAAACAGAAAAAATGAGCTTATGAATGAGCTTAAAAAAGCAAATATTGAATATGAAAAAATGAAATATCTTGAAACTCAGGAAATTAAAAAAATGCTTAAAAAAGCAAAACTTAAAGAATCAAGAGATATGGATGAAATAGCAATACTCCTTAGGAAAAACAGTGAATCCGAATAAGATTTATTTAACCCAGACTGATACTACTGTCGGATTTTTATCCCAAAGCAAGGAGAAATTAAATAAAATAAAAAATCGCTCCTTAAATCAGCCTGTTTTAATTGAAATAGACAGTTTAAATACTCTTAAAAGATTTACAAGAGTTCCAAATAAATTTAAAAACAAAGTTCGCAGAAGTAGAAAAACTACCTTTATATATCCCAATAAAAAAAGTTTTAGGGTTATAAAAGATGAAATGCATTTGGAGTTTTTAAGAAAATTTAACTGGATGTATTCAACTTCTGCTAATATGTCTGGTCAAAAATTTGATGAAAAATGGGCTAAAGAAAAAGCCGATATTATTGTTGAAGATAAAAGAGGATTATTTGAAGGAAGAGCTTCAAAGATTTATAGATTAGGTAAAAATAAAATAAAAAAAATCAGATAGAAGATTCTTCTTTAAAGTTTTTTACAAATTCAATAAAAAATACGAGAAAAATTGAAAGTATAAATCCAGTAATAAATGCCACTGTAATAATTAATTTCTTTTTTGGTTTTACAGGATGGTTGTGTTGAATGATTTTTCCAATAATATGTGTTTTTGTAATATTGACAGGTGAGATTTGATTTTCTAAATCTGCAATTTTTAATTTGGTTGTCACTGTTTCTTTTTGATATTTGGCTATGTTGTCAAGAATAGATTTATAAATATCAGGGTCTTTTGTTGTTTTAAGTTGTTGTTTCAAATTTTTTATTTGATTTTGCAATGTTTTAGAATAATCTTTTAAGATGTTTATTTTGGATTTAATATTTTTAATATATACATTTAATTTTTTGTCTTCTTTTTTATGTATGAAAGATAATATTTTATTTAAATAATTCAAACCTTCTTTATTTGAGAATGTTTCGATTTTTAAATTTAAAATATTTTTTGTATTCTTTATAAAATTAGCATTAACATTTGGAAAATTATTTTGTATATAAACTTTTAAAGCTTGAGGATCAATAATGTAAGTTTTATCAATATATGTTTTATTAATACTTATTCTATTAACATTATTAAAATACCCTATTTGAAAATAAGCTTTAGTTTCATAAACAGGTGTTTTTAAAAAAGCATATAAAGCCGCTAAAAAAGTAATAAGCAGCGTAAAAATAACAATAAATTTTTTGTATTTTAAAATAGTTTTTATTAATTCTTTTAAATCAATTTCATCTTCTTCACACTGGGTTACTGGTATATATTGAATGGGTATTATTTGCTGTTGTTTTTTATCCATTTTTTTCTCTTTTGTATTTTTTATGGAATTATATTAAAAATAGCAGTTATATTTAAATTATGTTAATATTTTAAATAAAAAGGGCATTGATGAAAGCAATATCAATAATAGGCCTGGGTTATGTAGGGCTTCCGCTTGCAGTGGCATTTAGCAAAAAATATAAAGTAACAGGATTTGATATTAATAATAACAGGATAAAAGAACTTAAAAAAGGAATTGACAAGACACTTGAAGTTAGTGAAGAAGAATTAAAAAAAGCAATAAAAAGAGGACTTGAATTTACAAGTAATTTAGAAAAAATAAAAAAAGCAAATATTCATATTGTAACTGTTCCAACTCCAATAGATGAACACAAAAATCCTGATTTAACTCCTTTAATAATGGCAAGCAGAAGTATAGGAAGAATTTTAAAAAAAGGCGGTATTGTAATTTATGAATCAACAGTATATCCGGGATGTACGGAGGAAGTGTGTGTGCCGGAATTAGAAAAAGAGAGTGGATTAAAGTTTAATAAAGACTTTTTTGTAGGATATTCACCGGAAAGAATTAATCCTGGAGATAAAGAACATACAGTAACAAAAATAAAAAAAGTTACTTCAGGAAGCACACCTGAGATTGCAAAAGAGATAGATAAACTTTATTCAAGTATAATTGAAGCAGGAACACATTTGGCGCCGAGTATAAAAGTGGCGGAAGCTGCAAAAGTAATTGAAAATTCACAAAGAGATATAAATATAGCATTTGTAAACGAACTTGCATTAATTTTTGATAAACTGGGAATTGATACTTTGGATGTTTTGGAAGCCGCAGGAACAAAATGGAATTTTTTAAAATTTAAGCCTGGACTTGTAGGAGGACACTGTATCGGCGTAGACCCGTATTATCTTGCATATAAGGCAAAAGAAATTGGATATCATCCACAGATTATTTTGGCAGGTAGAAGAACAAATGACAATATGGGAATATTTGTAGCAAATAAAGTAGTGAAACTGATGATAAAAAAAGGCCATACAATAAGGGGAAGCAGGGTATTGGTTTTGGGAATAACATTTAAAGAAAACTGTCCTGATATCAGAAACTCAAGGGTGATAGATGTAGTCAGAGAACTTCAAGATTTTGGAATAAATGTGGATGTATATGATTCCTGGGCAGACAGAGAAGAAGTAAAGAGAGAATATGGTATTGAGTTAATGGATAAAAAAGATCTGGAAATAAAAAATTATGATGCAGTTGTTTTAGCTGTATCCCATAATGAATTTAATGAGCTGGAAGATAAAATAAGAAAAGTAAAAGAAAAAAACAAAAATTTAGTTGTTTATGATATTAAAGGATTTTTTGATAAAAATTTAGTGGATGGGAGACTTTAATTATTGAAAATTTTAACGGTATTTGGAACACGGCCAGAAGCTATAAAAATGGCACCCCTCGTAAAAACTTTAGAAAAAGAGAAATCAATTGATTTAAAAATATGTGTAACAGCCCAACATAGAGAAATGCTAGACCAAGTTTTAAATTTTTTTGAAATAAAACCTGATTATGATTTAAATATTATGAAAATAGGGCAGGATTTATATGATATAACATCAAATGTTTTATTAAAAATGAGAGAAGTATTGGAAGATTTTAAACCAGATATTGTGTTGGTTCATGGAGATACAACTACAACTTTTGCAGCATCTCTTGCAGCTTTTTATCAGAAAATAAAGATAGGTCATGTAGAAGCAGGGCTTAGGACTTATAATTTGTATTCTCCTTGGCCGGAAGAAGCAAATAGAGAACTTACAGGAATACTTGCAAATTATCATTTTGCACCAACACATAACGTAAAAGAGAATTTATTAAGAGAAGGAAAAAATCCTAAAAATATAATAGTTACAGGAAATACTGTAATTGATGCATTATTCTTAGCAGTTGAAAAGATAGAAAAGAATGAAAGATTAAAAGATGAGATTATAAGAAATATAAAAAAACAATATCCATTAAATGAAATGAAAAAAATAATTTTAGTAACAGGACACAGAAGAGAAAATTTTGGAGAAGGATTTTTAAATATATGTGAGGCTTTAAAAGAAATAGCAATAAATAATCCTGAAATTGATATAGTATATCCGGTTCATTTAAACCCAAACGTTCAAAAACCAGTAAAAGAAATTTTATCTAATATAAAAAATGTTTATTTGATAAAACCTTTAAATTATCCTGAATTTGTATATTTAATGAAAAAGTCATATTTTATAATAACAGATAGCGGGGGAATACAAGAAGAAGCACCATCACTTGGAAAACCGGTATTAGTAATGAGAGATACAACAGAAAGACCGGAGGCTGTAAAAGCCGGAACAGTTAAACTTGTAGAAACTGATAAAGAAAAAATAGTAAGAGAAGCTCAAAAATTAATAGATGATAAAAAAGAATATGAAAAAATGAGTAAAGCACATAATCCATATGGCGATGGAAAAGCTAGTGAAAGAATAAAGGAGTTTTTGCTTGAAACAAAAATTGTATAAAATTTATGGATTTTTGCATAGTTTAAAATACCCTAAAATTTTAAGATCTTCGATAAATTCTATTTTTGATGAAAATGTTTTTAATAATGAATTACATTTAAAAATGGCAGGTAATTGGCTTTTATTTATGCAAAATGAAGATGGTGGATATAGTAGGAAATTCTCTTTTATTAATGGAAAAGATAAAAGTTATATTGAAACTACCGGTTATATTATTCCTTCTATGTGGAATTTAGGAGAAAAATTAAATGAAAAAAAATATATTAATTCAGCTAAAAAAGCAGGAGAGTGGCTTTTAAAGATTCAAAATAGTGATGGAAGTTTTAGTGAAATAGATAAAAATTTACCTTTTGTATTTGATACAGGACAATGTTTAATAGGTTTAAATTTTTTATATGAGAAAACAAAAGAGGAAAAGTATTTAAAAGCAGCTAAAAAAGCTAGTTATTGGTTAGAAAGTGTTCAAGAAAATGATGGAAGTTGGGTTAAATTTGCTTATAATAAAGAGCCTCATACTTACTATTCAAGAGTTTCTGCTGCAATGTTTAAATATGGAGTTTTAACAAATGATGAATATATAAAAAATGTTGCAATGAAAAATATAAATTGGGTTTTAAATAATCAAATGGATAATGGATTTTTTAAATATTCTTCATTTTTAAAAAATGTGCCACCATTTTTGCATACTTTAATTTATGTTTTAGAGGGACTTTTAGATGTATATGAATTAATGAGAGATGAAAAAATTTTGGAGGCTGTTTTAAAAAATGCAAATAAATTCAAGAATATAAATTTAAACCATGATTTAATATTATGTTCGCAATATGATGAAAATTTTAATTGCGTAAATAAAGAAAGATGTATTACAGGTCTTGCACAATGGGCAGGTGTTGCTTTAAAACTTTATAAAATTACAAAAGATGAAAATTTTAAAACTTGTGCAATTAATACTATTTTTTATTTAAAGGCTAAACAACTAAAAAATTCTATTATGAAAGGCGGATTTAGTGCATCTATTCCGTTTTGGGGGAGATATGGTAGTTTTGATTTTGTAAATTGGACTAATAAATTTTTTATAGATACTTTATTGGATTATGAAAATTTAAATAAAGAGACTGAACAGGAAAGTTTTGTAAAAACTGCTTTTAATATCTCTTCGGATGTGGTGACTGATAATTTGTCTTATATGGATAAAGAGTATATAAAAAGGTTAAAGGAAATTTTACCAAAAGATAAAAAATTAAAAGTTTTAGATGTAGGATGCGGAAAAGGAGTTATTATAAATGAATTGAAAAAAGAATTTCCTAACATTAAATTTTTTGGCATAGACCCAGTCTTTGAAAAAGAAAATATTTTAAAAGGCAGTGTTTATAATATCCCATTTAATGATAACTATTTTGATATTGTAATGACTTTTGAAGTATTGCAACATACTTATATTGATAGTGCTTTAAAAGAAATTAAAAGAGTATTAAAAAACAATGGTGAAATAATTATAGGGGAGAGAAATCCTTTTTCAATTTTAGGATTGTTAAAACCTGTTTTAGAATTAAAAGGTAAGTGGATGTATCCTTTTGATTCACCATTTAGAGAAAAATGGTATAGTAAAAAAGAGTGGAAAAAAATTTTGAAAGAAAACGGATTTACATTAGAAAATGTTGAAGTTATTGAAGGGAATGGAAAAAAATTTGTAAATAGATATTATTTGATAGAAGGAATAAAATGTCAAAAACAATAGCTGTTATTCTTGCTGGAGGAAGTGGAGAAAGATTTGGTAGTGAATTACCAAAACAATTTATTAAATTAGCCGGTAAACCTATAATAGAATATACTTTAAAAACATTTCAAGAGCATCCTTTGATTGAGGAAATAATTGTAGTAATTAAACAAGAATATGAAGAAAAATTATGGAATATTGTAAAAGAAAATAATTTCTATAAAGTAAATAAAATTATTAATGGAGGAAAAGATAGATTTGGTTCAACTTATGCTGCATTAAATGCGTTAGAATATGAGGATAGCAATATTAAAGTCCTTTTTCATGATGCAGTAAGACCATTAGTTGATAAAAAAACTATAGATGATGTTATTAAAGCTTTAGATAAATATGATGCAGTAGATACTGCAATAGATGCTACAGATACGATTATAAAAATAAATGATGATTGGATTATTGAAGATATTCCTAATCGTAAATATATGAAAAGAGGTCAAACCCCTCAAGGTTTTAAATTAAATACCATAAAAAAGGCTTATCAAAAAGCAATTAATGAAAATAAGCGTAGTTTTACCTGTGATTGTGGTGTAGTTAATGAAATGTTAAAAATCCCTATTAAAGTTGTAAAATCAACAATTAAAAATATAAAAATCACTTATCCTATTGATTTATATATTGCCGAAAAATATATTCAAATGGGAATAGAATATGATTTAAAAGAGATTAATTTAGAAAAATTAAAAGGTAAAAATATAGTTATTTTTGGGAATAGTAGTGGAATAGGAAAAGAAATTGAAAAAATTGCTTTAAAGTATGGGGCTAATGTATATGGTGGAAGTAGAAAAAATGGTTTAGATATAAGAGATAAAAAACATATTGAATCATTTTTATCAGAGATATCAAATATTGATGTGATAATAAATACTGCTGCAATTTTATTTAAAAAACCATTAGATTATATGTCTGAAAAAGAAATAAATGAGATTATTGATATTAATTATAAAGGGACTGTAAATGTGGCATTGGTTGCAAAAAAATTTTTAGAAAAAACAAATGGAATGTTAATAAATTTTGCGTCAAGTTCTTATACGAGAGGTAGAGCTAATTACTCATTATATTCTTCTTCAAAAGCAGCAATTGTAAATTTAACACAAGCTTTAAGTGAAGAGTGGGATAATGTGAAGGTTAATTGCATTGTTCCACAAAGAACTAAAACTCCTATGAGAGAAAGAAATTTTGGATATGAAGACCCATCTACTCTTTTAAATCCTTCTGATGTTGCATTAAAAACTTTAAAATTAGCTTTAAGTGATAAAACAGGAATTATATTGGAGATAAAAAAGTGAATAAAATAAACAAGAAAAAAGTGATAAAATATAGCGATTTTATTTCCAATTATTTTTATCAACAGATAGCTTTTTTAATTACTTCTTTTTTAGTAAAAACAAAAATAACACCTAATATTATTACTTTAATCTCATTATTTTTAGGGATAATTAGTGCAATATTAGTATATTTACGTTCTCCAATATTAGCAATTATTTTTTTGAATTTTAGTTTTATTTTAGATTGTGTAGATGGGCAATTGGCAAGAGTCAAAAAATTGGAAAGTGATTTTGGAATGTGGTTAGATAATGTTTCTGATAGAATAGTAGAAAATATTATTATTTTATCAATAGGTTTTTTGTACATTAATAACACATTTTTAATAAAAGGAGTATTGTTACTTATTTTTTTAAATATGTTATATGCTTATATGAATGATATGGTAATATATCAGGGTAAAATATATAGGACTTTAACAGTAAAGGAAAAAATAATTTTTTCTCCTATTTATTTTATAAGTAGAAGTATGATTATTCCATTATTGTCATTATTAATAATTTTTCCATCAAAATTTGTTTGGATATTAAATGCTTTTTATTTTTATGGGATAATATTTAAAATATATAGGGAGATTAGTGGAAAAATATAATTTAGAAAAAATTGAAAATACTTTTAAAGAAAAAAGTTGGTGGGCTATTATTTTTAATTTATTACCAGCGAAGTACATTACTTATTTTGTTGCAAATAAAACAAATATTACTCCTAATCAAATTACTTTTATAAGCTTTATAGTGGCTATTTTAGCAGGAGAGGCTTTTTTTAAAGGTTATTTTATTTTAGGTGCTATTTTATATCAATTAAGTTTTATTTTTGATATTGTAGATGGTGCCTTAGCAAGGGTTACAAATCAAAGTTCAAAATTTGGGGCTTTTTTTGATGTGTTTACAGATTGGATAAAAGCTCCATTATTATTTGTGATTATTTTTTTAAAAACTAATCATTATTATTCTTTAATTTTTTTATTATTGCTTTTATTTTGGCTTTGTTTGGCTAATAAATATAATGATATGCTTTTTTATAAAGGTACAAAAAGTATTTCTAAAAATATAGCAGAAAAATCTTTTTCTGAAATGAATTTTATTGAAAAATATTTTTTTTATATGAAAAAAAATCATATTCAGCCTTTTCCATCCACTGTTGAAGTAGAAGGATTTTTGTTATTTTTATATCCTATTTTTCAAAAAGATGTTTTTATATATTTAGGCTTTATTATATTAATATTTCAATTAGCGATTAAACTTTATATTATTATAAAAAAGATAAAATGAAAAAACTTTTATTTTCTGCTTCTTTTATTACTATTTTGGTAATGGGAATTAACTTTTTATTTAAAATATATCTTTCTTACAAAATAGATAAAAATGAATTAGGACTTTTTTACACTTTTATGGATGTTATTAGTGTAGGAATTATGTTATTTAGTGGATTTAAGGATAGTCTTGTGGTTGCGTATGACAATGAAGATTTTGAAAAAATCTTTTTTTGGTATAAAAGAATATTTTGGGGATTGGTTTTAATATTAATGGGGGGAGAATTATTTTATTATTCAAAACTTTCTTTTAATTATCCTGTTTATTTTTTAATTTTATTGTTTTTAGCAAATAGCTATATGATTTATCTTTCTTATTTAAACGCTGCTTTTAAAAATTACAAAGTTATGCTTTTTGAAAATTTAGTTATGTCTATAGGACTTATTTTGGGATATTTTATATTTTCATTTAGTAAATATGTATTATTTTTTGCATTTTTAACATCTTATATGGGTAGAATTTTGTATCTTAAAATTTTTGGAAATTTAAGGTTAAAAGAGAAAAAAGCTTCTTTTTTAGAGGTGAAAAATTTTTTTAAGAATAGTTTATTAAGTTCGTTAATGTATTTTTTTAGTGGTTTATTTGTTAGTTTAAGTGCAATAACTTTTCTTTATTTTTATGATAATAAAGATATTTTATCTGAATATCATGTAGTAGTTAGGAGTATATTTTTTTCATTGGTTGCAATTTTTGTATTTCCTTTAAATACCTTTACTTTTCCTCATATTTCAAAATTTATTGCTGAAGGTAAATTTTATGAAATTTTGAGAATAGAAAAAAAACTTTTTAGATATCTGTTTATTTTTTTTATTTTACTGATATTTTCTACATTTTTTACTAAATTTGGAATTGAATTGGTTTTTCCAATTTCTTACAAAGAAAGTTATAAAATGCTAAATTTAATGTTGCCTTTTTTACCTTTTATTGCGTATACAACTTTTGCATTGAATATTTTAAAAGGTTTTAACAGATTTGATTTAGCTTTAATTGTCAGAATAGCAGGAAGTTTGACATTTTTTATGGTTTTTTATTTTTTATTCAAAATAAATGTTACACCTAATAAAACATTGATATTTAGTTTAGATAGTGCATTTTTTGTTATGTTTTTAATTTCTTTTATTTTTAGAATAAAGGTTTTAAAATGAATATGCTTTTTATTCCGCATGTTCCAAACATTTCAGTTGTTAATAGAGTATATGAATTTGCAAAAAATAGTAATAGTTTCTATCTTTATTGGAATATTGATAATTCTTCATTTAAAGCAAAAATAAAATCTCAAATTTCTTCTTTAAAATATAGAATTGATGGTAAAAAAATTGAAATTCCTCTTTTATTTAAGCCGGACAAAATTGCCATTTATTTTAACACTTTTATATTAAATAGGATTATTGAAAAGTTAAAAATAGATGTAGTAATTAATGCAAATGCTTTGTTGTTTGATGTTAGCAAAATAAAAGTTCCGGTAGTTTATGATTTAGTGGACGACCATTTAAGTGAAAATAAAGATATCGGTTTAAATAAAGACAGGGTAGAAAAAATTAAAAGGGATATTAAAGCGAGTAAAGGTGTGATTTGTGTAACGGAAATTTTAGAAGAAAAGGTTAGAATGTTAAATAAGAATACAATTACCATTGAAAATGGAATTTATTTTAAAAAATTTAAAAAAGCTAAATCGTTAAAAAAAGAACTTAATTTAGAAAATAAAAAAGTTTTTGGATTTATTGGAGGAATTGAAAAATGGACTGGAATTGAAAAAGCAATTAAAGAATATTTGAAAATTAAAAATGATTCTACCGCTTTTTTGGTTATAGGTGGAAATAGTGGAGAATTTTATAAAAATTTAGTTAAAAAATATGCAAATGATGTTTTATTTATTGGCAGAGTAGCACCTAAGAAAGTGGCAGATTATTTTAAAACTATTGATGTTGGATTAATTCCGTTTGAATTAAATGATTTTACCAATAATTCATTACCTATAAAAGCATTGGAATATGGATTAGGTGGGGCTCATGTGATTTCGACTCCTTTAAATGCCCTTAAAAGAAAGAATTTTCCTTTTATTCATTTTTGTGAGATAGAAAATTTTCATAAATGTATGTTGAAAGATTTTGAAAAAGTGAATTTTGATTTTAGCAAATATGATTGGAAAAATCAGGCTAACAAATTGATTAAATTTATAAAAGAGGTTGTATGAAAAAAATCTTAGTAATTCATACCTGGGGAATGGGAGATTTAATTTTAGCAACACCAATGCTTAAAAGTTTAGCTAAAAGCGGATATATAGTTGATTTAGCTGTTTTTGGAAGTTTTGCAAAAATAATTTTAAAAAATAATGATTTTATTAAACAGATTTATGAATTAAATTCTTTATTTAATTTATTAAAATTTTTTGGGAAATATGATTATTTAGTATCAACTGCGGGCACAAATCCTATTAAAATAAAGTTATTGGGTAAAATGTTAGGAGTTAAAAGAATATTTACACTAAAGCAAGAAAGAAACATTCATCGAATAGATATGAATTTAAAAATTGTTAAATCGCTTTTAAAAATAGTAGATAAGGAGCCCTATATTTACATAAATGATTGTAAAAAATATATAAAAAAAGGAGAAAAAAATATTGGATTTGCTGTTGGGAGTGGTGCTAAACAGAAGTTTAAAAGATGGGATAGAGAAAAATATAAAGAATTGATAGGAAGAATAGAAGGAAATAAATTGGTTTTTTTGGGAAAAGATGAAAGTGATTTGGAAGAATTTTTTAAAAATTTAGATGTTACAATTGTAAAAGAAAATTTAGAAGATGTAATAGGAATTATTTCTAATTTGAATTTATTAGTAGGTAATGATAATGGCCTTATGCATATAGGATATGCTACAAAAATAAATACTGTTACCATTTTTGGAATGACAAATGAAAAAGAAACAGGAGGTTATAGAAAAAATAATGAAAATGTATTTTTAAATTTAGAATGTCGCCCTTGTTTTGATCCATCGACTGATAAACTTAAATGTAATACTTATGAATGTTTAAAAAATTTGGAAAGTGAGAATGTATGGAAAGTTTGCCAAAAATATCTATAATAATTCCAATTTATAATGAGGAAAAATATATTGCTAAATGTTTAGATTCGATAATAGATAGTGATTTTGATAAAGAAAAATTTGAAGTTTTATTAGTTGATGGGGGAAGTAGTGATAAAACTGTTGAAATTATAAAAGAATATCAAAAAAAGTATCCTTTTTTTAAACTTTTACATAATCCCAAAAAAATTGTGCCTATTGCTATGAATATTGGCATAAAAAATGCAAAAGGTGAATATATAATAAGACTTGATGCTCATTCTATATATCCGAAAGATTATTTTAAGAAGCTAATTTATTATCATAAAAAATTAAATGCTGATAATGTAGGGGGTGTTGTTATTACAGAAGTGAAAAATAAAAATAATACTTCAAATGCTATAAAAAATGTTTTAAGTGATAAGCTTGGAGTTGGAAGTGCATTTAGAAGCGGAGTTAATGAAATAAAAGAAGTTGATACAGTGCCTTTTGGATGTTATAAAAGAGAAATTTTTAATAAAGTAGGGCTTTATGATGAGAGACTTGTCAGAAATCAGGATATTGAACTTAATAAAAGAATAAAAAAAGCCGGAGGGAAAATATATCTTATTCCAGATATTAAATGCACATATTTTGCAAGAGAAAATTACAAAGATTTGGCTAAAAATAATTTTAATAATGGACTTTGGAATATTTTGACAGCTTATTATACCAATTCGTTAAATTCACTTTCCTTTAGACATTTTGTTCCTTTAATTTTTATTTTGAGTTTGATATTTACTTTTTTATTGGGAATTTTTAATAAGTTCTTTTTTTATCTCTTTTTATTTATTTTGTTTAGTTATTTAATTATAATTTCAATCAGAAGTTTTCAAATAAAAAAAAATACGACTTTTTTCCATCAGCTTTTAGCTTTTTTGGTTTTGCATTTTAGTTATGGAATAGGTAGTTTAGCAGGTGTTTTTAAAATTTTAAAGGATAAATATGTCAAAAGAAAATAGATTAGTTTTAGGTTTGATTATTATTGCTTATATATTTAGTTATTTTTTTCATACTCATTTTTGGATAGACTGGGCTAGTAAAATATCTCAGTTTATCTGGCACGGGCAGGTTATGATAAATAATCCTGACGGATATTTTTATGGGAGCGGAGTTCAAAAAATTGTGTATCATGAGCATTTATACAATCCCAGACTTTTAGGGGTTTGGCATTATGGAACTTCTGTAATAACGGCTTTTTTAGCTAAATTTTTTCATATAAATATCGATACATTAATGCTTTATTTACCGGCTGTTATTTCTTCATTAGTGGTAATTCCCATTATTTTAATAGGAAAGCTTTATAAAAACTTAACATGGGGATTTCTGGCGGCTTTAATTGGAAGTATAGGATGGAGTTATTATAACAGAACTCTTGCAGGATATTATGATACAGATATGTTTAGTGCAAGTTTGCCTATGTTTATTTTATATTTTTTACTAGCAAGTATTAAAAACCGTTCTTTAAATTATCTGCTTGCAGCTGCTTTTACTATTATTTTATATCCTTTTCTTTATGACCAGGGGCTATCAATTGTTTATGCAATGGGTATAATGGCTTTTATTTATCTTATTTTTACTAAAGATAACAAATTATCAATAAACTTAAATGATGAATTTGTATTTAAATTTATAATTATTCTTTCAATTGCTTTAATGGATATAAATTGGATAATTAGAATTGTTTTATTAATAGGTGTTTATTATTTGTTTAAAATAAAAGAATTTAAATTAAGAGGACTTCAAATCAGTGCTTTGGTATTTTTTATCTTGTTTTTATTTACAGGGAATGTTTTTGGCATTATTTTAAATAAAATTTTTTCTTATTCAACCTCTACAGAAGCAGAAAAAGGTCTTCAATTTTTAAATGTAAATAAAACAGTAAGAGAAGCGGGGCATATTCCTTGGTATATAGTATTTGACAGGATTATTGGAAGTACATTGGGAATTATTATTGCACTTGTTGGATATATTTTGCTTATTAAAAGATATAAAGAATTTATTATAGCTCTTCCTTTATGGGGGATAGGATTTTTTGCTTTTATAGGAGGTCTTAGATTTACTGTTTATGCAGTGCCGATTGCCGCAATCAGCGGGGTTTATTTTTTTGTGTGGCTGGCGGAAAAATGGAAAATGGAAAATGAAAAATGGAAAATCACAATATCTGTTATTGGCAGTGTTTTTTTAATAGCGCCGAACATTTCACATATTGCTGGATGTTGTGAAAAAAATAAATTTTTGGCTTCCATCAGCAAAATTTATCCGTTAAGCAGTTATCCTTATTTAACTCCTACGGTATTTAATAAAAATGAAGTTGAGGTTTTAGATAAATTAAAAAAACTTTCAAACCCAAAAGATTATGTAATTACCTGGTGGGATTACGGATATCCTATCTGGTATTATGCCGATGTTAATACATTGGTGGACGGTGGAAAACATAATGAAGATAATTTTTTGGTGTCAAAAATTTTAACCACTTCAAATCAGTTTCTTGCAGCAAATCTGTCAAAACTTGCTATTAAAAAATATGTAGAAACAAATAAAACAGTGGCAACCCAGCTTTTTATAAAAAACGGAAAACCAATTGATGTAAATGGATTTTTAGATGAAGTCGGAAGTAAAGAGTATAAAGCTCCAAAACTTGACAGAAATGTTTATTTAATGTTTCCATACAGGATGTTTAATATTTACCCGACAGTTGCAGTGTTTAGCAATAGAAATTTAAATACCGGAGAAATTTATCCAAATCACTTTTTTTATAAAAACAGAATTAGAAAACAGGGAAATTATCTGTTAGTAGGGAATATTCCTGTTGATCTAAGAACTGCTGAAATAATACTTAGAAACAGAATCCCTGTTAAAGAACTTGATATATCTTTTTATGATAAAGATGGAAAATTAAAGGTTAAAAAACAGCATTTAAGAAATGAAGGGCTTAATTTGATTATTTTACAAAATTATAGAGAAGCCCTGATTGTAGATGATTATTATTATAATTCAACATTTATTCAGATGTTTGTATTTGAAAATTATGATAAAAATCTTTTTGAACCGGTAATATTGAATCCTATGATAAAAATTTATAAGATAAAATGAGTAAAAAAGATAAAATAATCAAGCGTGCTTTTGACTTTTTTTTAGCCTTTTTTGGGCTTTTAATTACCTGGCCGACAATTTTAATTGCCTGGATTATCGCAAGCATTGAAACTAAATCAAACGGTTTTTTTTTGCAAAAAAGAGTTGGGGAAAATGGAAAACTGTTTACTATTATAAAAATAAAAACGATGTATCCAAATAAAGGTTCAACCGTTACAACTGCAAATAATTCAAGGATTACAAAAAGCGGCAGGTTTTTTAGAAAATATAAAATTGACGAGCTGCCTCAGCTAATTAATGTTTTAAAGGGTGATATGTCTTTTGTAGGACCTCGGCCGGATGTGCCTGGATATGCAGATAAATTAGAAGGTGATGACAGAATAATTTTAAGCATAAAACCCGGAATTACAGGGCCTGCAAGTTTAAAGTATAAAAATGAAGAGGAAATTTTAGCAAGTGTTGATAATCCAAAAGAGTATAATGATAAAGTAATTTGGCCCGATAAGGTAAAAATAAATAAAGAATATATTAAAAACTGGTCACTTAAAAAAGATATTGAATATATTATTAAAACTATTAAAGGTTAGAAGATGATTTATCTTTCACCCCCACATATGAGCGGAAAAGAAATTGAGTATGTAAAAAAAGCGTTTGAGAGTAATTATATAGCCCCTCTTGGTGAGTTTGTAGATAAGTTTGAGGACTTGATAAAAAATTATACCGGCGCTAAAGCGGCTCTTGCCGTTTGCAATGCTACAAGCGGACTTCATCTGGCTCTTAGGGTCTTGGGAATAAAAGACAGTAAGGTTGCAGTTTCGACTTTTACTTTTATAGGTTCTGTTAATCCTATTCTTTATGAAAGAAATAAACCTGTTTTTATAGATGTGGATGAATATTGGCATATGGATGCAGAACTGCTTGAAAAGGCTGTAAAGGAAAATGATATAAAGGCAGTAATTTTGCCCCATATTTACGGGCAGGTTGCAGATATCGAGCCTATTTTGGAAATATGCAAAAAAAATGATATTTATTTAATTGAAGATGCGGCTGAGAGTCTTGGGGCGTATTATAAATTAAAAATGGATAACGGAGAATGGAAAATTAAATACAGCGGAACTTTTGGAATTTTTGGGGTTTACAGTTTTAATGGAAATAAGCTTTTAACCACAAGCAGCGGGGGAGTGTTGGTTGGTAATGATGAAAATTTGATAAAAAAAGCAAGATTTTTATCTACTCAGGCAAAAGAAGCTGATTTTATGGAATATGTGCATAAAGAAGTCGGATATAATTACAGAATGAGTAATATTTTGGCGGCTGTCGGTGTAGGGCAAATGGAGGTTGTGGAAGAGAGAATAGCTAAAAAAAGAGAGATTTTTAACTGGTACAGGGAGTTTTTGGATGAAGAATTTATGCCAGAACTTTCCAATACCAGAGGAACAAGATGGCTTACAACTGTTGTTTTTAAAGATAAAGATCCTTGGGAAGTTATGAAAAAATTAAGAGTTAACGAAATTGAAAGCAGACCTCTTTGGAATCCTATGCATCTGCAGCCCTTGTTTAATGGGGCAAAAGCTTATCTCAATGGCAGAAGTGAAGAATTATTTAAAAAAGGACTTTGCCTTCCAAGCGGAACAACTTTAACACAAAAACAGGTAAAGGATATTTGTGAAATTGTCAAATCTTCTTAGGCCTACAAATTTTAAGAGGGCGCTGTTTTTTATAACAGGAGATATAATAATTTCATTTTTTACACTTTTTTTATCTTATCTTCTCAGGTTTAATTTTTCAATTCCAAAAGAATATTTAGCTAATTTTTGGCAGATAGCTTTTGTTTTTATTTTTTTTAAACTGGTTTTTTATTATGTTTTTAAACTTTATTTTGTAAGCTGGAGATTTTTTTCGCTAAAAGAGCTTAAATCTTTAATTCTTGCTACGACACTAGCTTATATTTTGGGCGGGGGAGTGCTATTAATTTTTAGAGAGTTTTTTATACCTTTTCCAAGAAGTGTTATTATTATCGATTATTTTTTATCAATTCTTTTTATAGGTTTTTTTAGAATTTCAAAAAGGCTTATAATTGAAAAAATTTCTACAAATAAAACCCCTGCAATTATAATAGGAGCTAATAAAAAAGCAATTTCTCTTTTGAAACAGGATATTCCTTATTCAGTTCTTGAAGTTTATGATAATAAAAAAAATTTAATCGGAAGTTATATTTACGGAATTAAGGTAGAAGATGTTTCAAAAATAGACGGAAAAATAAAAACAGCAATTATCACCAAAGAATTATCTCAAAAAGAGCTTGATAAACTGGTTGAATTTTTACAGAGTAAGGGAATAGAAGATATTAAAATATATAATCCTTTTGAGAAGAAAATAAAAGATATTTCTATTGAAGATTTGTTGGCTAGAAAACCAAAGGATTTGGATAAAAATGCAATTGAAAATTTTGTAAAAAATAAAAAAATTTTAATAACAGGTGCCGGCGGAAGTATTGGAAGTGAAATAGCAAGGCAGTGTGAAAAATATAAAGCCAAAGAACTTATTTTAGTGGATAACTCTGAATTCAACCTTTATTCCATAAATGAGGAACTTAATATTAAAAGATATCCTTGTTTGGTTGATGTTACAAAAAAAGAGGATTTAGAAGAAGTTTTTAAAAAATACACTCCTGAAATTGTAATTCATGCAGCGGCTTACAAACATGTGCCTATGTGTGAATATAATCCTAAAAGTGCTGTAGTAAATAATATACTCGGGACTAAAAACGTAATAGACTTAGCAATAAAATATAATATAAAAGATTTTATTTTAATTTCCACAGATAAAGCAGTTAGGCCTACAAATATAATGGGTGCTACAAAAAGGGTGTGTGAACTTTACGCTCAGAATATTGACAGCAAAAACACAAAAATATGTGCTGTAAGATTTGGGAATGTGCTTGGCAGCAGCGGCAGTGTGGTGCCTAAATTTAAAAAACTGATTGAAGAAAATAAACCTTTAACAGTGACCCATCCGGAAATTACAAGATTTTTTATGCTGATTCCTGAAGCATGCCAGCTGGTATTGCAGGCTGGAAGTTTGGCCGAGGATAAAGAGATTTTTATTCTGGATATGGGGGAACCTGTAAAGATAGTGGATTTAGCCAAAAAAATGCTAAAACTTTATGGAAAAAATGAAGATAATATTGAATTTATTGGACTCAGACCTGGAGAAAAGCTCTACGAAGAGCTTTTAATTGATGAGGCTGACAAAAAAACTAAATATAAAGACATATTTGTTGCTAAAGCAACTTTTTATGATATTAAAAAATTAAACGACCAAATTGAAAACTTACTTCAAAAGAATATAAAACAAGATATTATAAAATTGTTAAGAGAAATGGTGAAAGAATATAATCCAAACGATTAAAGGTATAATTGTTGTATAAAAAATTGTCCATTTTACATTTTATATTTTACATTTTTTTATTTATCGGTTGTGCTACCAAAACAATCCCCGTTTATAGCATAATAAATACCCCTTATATAAAAGTGAGTGATCAGGGTTTTTTAAAAAAAGGTTTTAATTATAAAAAATTAGTGATTTATAAAGATGCAAACATACCTGTTGAAATTAGTATATATAAAAATTCAATATGTTTAAATAAACGATGTTATCCAAAAGATAAATTTGTAAAAAAACTTTCTCCTGATTATCCAAAAAATTTGTTAGATAATATAATAGAAAAAAAGCCTATTGAAAATTTAGGTAAAATTACAAAAATAAAAAAAGGATTTTTACAAAAGAATAAAAGATTTTTTTATCAGATAGACGATAAAAAAGTTTTGTTTAAAGATAAACTTAAAAAAATTATTATTATGATAAAGGAATTAAATTGAAAATAGCAATAGCGGGGACAGGATATGTGGGACTAAGCAATGCAGTACTTTTATCTCAAAATAATGAAGTGGTTGCACTTGATATTATTCCAGAAAAAGTAGAAATGATAAATAAAAGGATAAGTCCCATAGAAGATAAGGAAATAACAGAATTTTTCCAGACTAAAAAACTTAATCTAAAAGCCACAACGGATAAAAAAGAGGCATATGTAAATGCCGAATATGTAGTAATAGCCACTCCTACTGATTATGACCCTGTTACTAACTATTTCAATACCAAATCGGTTGAAAGTGTTATAAAAGACGTGATGGAAATTAATCCATCAGCCACCATTGTGATCCGCTCAACCATTCCGATAGGTTATACGGAAAGGATTAAAAAAGAATTTAATTTTAAAAATATATTTTTTGTGCCTGAATTTTTAAGAGAGGGGAAAGCTTTATATGACAGTTTGTACCCAAGCAGGATTATTGTAGGAGAAAAATCCGCAAAGGCTGAAATTTTTGCCAATTTGCTAAGAGACGGGGCATATAAAGAGACAATTCCGATTCTTTTTACAAACAATACTGAAGCGGAAGCGGTTAAACTTTTTGCAAATACGTATCTTGCAATGAGGGTTGCTTTTTTTAACGAACTTGACTCTTTTGCTGAAATGAAAGGTCTTAATGCAAAAGAAATAATCGAGGGTGTTTGTCTAGATCCACGAATCGGAATGTATTATAACAATCCGTCATTCGGATACGGAGGGTATTGCCTGCCAAAAGATACAAAGCAACTTCTGGCAAATTACAGGATAGATAATATTCCACAGAGGCTTATTGAGGCAATAATTGATTCAAATACAGTAAGAAAAGAATTTATCGCAAAAAGGATACTTGATAAGAAACCGAAAAAAGTTGGGGTTTACAGACTTATAATGAAAGCCGGAAGCGATAACTTCAGAAGCAGTGCCATATTTGATGTAATAGAAATGTTAAAACCTTTTGTAAATATTTTAATATATGAACCAAAAGCAAAAGGAGATGAAATCGAAGGAGTTGAATTTACGGATTCTTTGGATAAGCTTAAAGAATGCGATGTAATTCTGGCTAACAGAATTGATGAAAATTTGGAAAGTGTAAAAGAAAAAGTTTATACAAGGGATATTTATTCTAAAGATTAGATATTAAATGGAAAATAAGGAATAATATGAAAATTTTGATTACGGGGACAGCAGGATTTATAGGCTTTCATTTAGCCAATGCTTTAATTAAAAGAGGTGATGAGGTAATCGGGCTTGATAATATAAATGATTATTATGACGTAAATTTAAAATATGCTAGATTAAATGAGGCCGGAATTGATAAAGAAAAAATAGAATATAATGAGATAGTGAAGTCAAACAAGTATCCAAATTATAAATTTATAAAATTGAATCTTGAAGACAAGTTTAACCTTTTTAAACTTTTTGAAAAAGAAAAATTTGATAAAGTATGTCACCTTGCGGCTCAGGCAGGGGTGAGATATTCTCTTAAAAATCCCGATGCATATATAAACTCAAACATAATTGGACATATGAATATATTAGAAGCTGTAAGACATAACGGAGTGAACGCTCTTGCATATGCCAGCAGTTCGAGTGTATACGGACTGAATAAAAAACAGCCGTTTTCAACAGACGACAATGTAGACCATCCGGTAAGTTTATATGCAGCTACAAAAAAGGCGGACGAACTTATGAGTCATACATATTCGTATCTTTATAATATCCCCACAACCGGTCTTAGATTTTTTACTGTATATGGTCCATGGGGAAGACCTGATATGGCGCTTTTTAAATTTGTAAAAAATATTTTAGAAGATAAACCGATTGATGTTTATAATTACGGTGAAATGAAAAGAGATTTTACATATATTGATGATATTATTGAAGGGGTTGTCAGAGTAATTGACAATCCCCCAAAACCAAAACCTGATTGGGATGGCAGGGCGAGTGAGAGTGTGGCGCCGTATAAAGTTTATAATATAGGAAACGGGGCACCTGTTAAACTTATGGATTTTATAGAGGCTATTGAAGAAGTGCTTGGTAAAAAGGCTAAAAAAAATCTGCTTCCTATGCAGCCGGGAGACGTGGCAAGCACATGGGCTAATACTAGTGATTTGGAAAAAGATTTGGGTTATAAACCTTATACTGATGTAAGAGAGGGAATTAAAAATTTTGTAGATTGGTATAGAAAGTTTTATGATATTTAAGGAGAGGGATGAATATTTTAGTAACAGGGGGAGCCGGATATATTGGAAGTCATGTTGTTAAGCTTTTGCTTGAAAACAGTGATTATGATGTAACAGTTATAGATAATTTGGTAACAGGATTTAAAGATACGGTTGATACTTTAAGACAGATAAGAGAGTTTCAGTTTATTAAAGCTGATTTAAGTAATTGGAATGAAATTAAAGGAATATTTAAAACTAAAAAATTTGATGCGATTATTCATTTTGCAGCAAGTTTGATTGTACCTGAAAGTGTAGAAAAACCTTTGAAATATTATCTTAATAATACCGCCAATACCGCAAATTTAGTAAATTTGGCTGTTGAATATGGAGTTGAGAAATTTATATTCTCTTCTACGGCTGCAGTTTACGGGGAAACGGATATTCAATTAAAAATGGAAAATGTAAAATGTAAAATGGAAGGAATTAGGGGAGAATTTCCTACAAATCCGATAAATCCATACGGGCAGAGTAAACTTTTTAGTGAAAAAATTATTCAGGATGCGGCTAAAGCTTACGGTTTAAAATATGTAATTTTCAGATATTTTAATGTGGCGGGTGCCAGTCCTGATTTAATGATAGGGCAAAAAACAAAAAATGCGACCCATTTAATAAAAGTGGCAAGCGAATGTGCAGTGGGTAAAAGAGATAAAATGTATATATTCGGGACAGATTATCCAACACCTGACGGTACCTGTATAAGGGATTATATTCATGTGATGGATTTGGCTGATGCACATATAAAAGCTCTTGATTATTTAGATAACAATAAAAGTGATATTTTTAATGTCGGATATGGAAGAGGTGCCAGTGTAAAAGAGGTGATTGATACTGTAAAAAAAGTAAGCGGAGTTGATTTTAAAGTTGAAAATGCCCCAAGAAGAGTGGCAGACCCAGCCGTTCTTATTTCAGATAACAGTAAAATTCAGCAAAAAATGGGTTGGATTCCAAAATATGACGATTTGGAATTTATCTGTAAAACTGCATATGAGTGGGAGAAAAAACTAATGGAAAATGAAAAGTGAAAAGTTAAAAATGAAAAAGAAAGGAAAAAAATGATTAAAAAAGCATTGTTTCCGGCAGCCGGATATGGTACGAGATTTTTGCCGGCTACTAAATCAGTTCCAAAAGAGATGCTGCCAGTTGTTAATAAACCGCTTATTCATTATGGTATTCAGGAATGTATGAATGCGGGTATTTTTGAAATAGGGTTTGTAACAGGTAGAAACAAAAGGGCGATTGAGGATTATCTTGATTTTTCACCTGAACTTGAAGATAAAATAAAAGATTCTTCCAAAGCAGAACTACTTAGAGAAACAAATGAAATGATAGAAAAGTGTACTTTTACTTATGTAAGGCAAAAAGAAATGTTAGGTCTTGGGCATGCTGTTTTAACGGGAGAGCCGTTAATAGGGAATAATCCTTTTGCTGTAGTTTTGGCGGATGATTTATGTGTAGGGGATGTTTTAACCCAAATGGTAAATCTTTATAAAAAATACAAATGCACCATAGTTGGGGTTGAAGAAGTAGATAAAAATGAAGTAAACAAATACGGAATAGTGGCCGGCAGAAAAATAGAAGATAGTGTCATTATGGTTGATGATATGGTTGAAAAACCTGATGTTGACAAAGCACCAAGCAATCTTGCAATTATAGGAAGATATATTTTAACTCCGGATATATTTAATTTATTAAAAAAGGTAAAACCCGGAAAAGGCGGTGAGATTCAACTAACCGATGCAATCAGAATGCAGGCACATGAGGGTATGGTAATAGCATATAAATTTAAAGGTAAAAGATTTGACTGCGGAAGTATACCAGGATTTATAGAAGCTACTAATTATATTTATGAAAATATGAAATAAAGGCAATTATATATGTGTGGGATAGTAGGAGTTAAGGGAATTGAAAATCCTCAAAATTTTTTAATAGAAGGACTTAGGGAACTGGAATACAGAGGATACGACAGTGCCGGAATTGCTGTAATTGATAATGACGGGCTTAAAGTAATAAAAGCGGTTGGAAAACTTAAAAATTTAGAAGTCAAGTTAAAAAATGTAACTTTTAAAAATCCAAAACTGGGAATCGGCCATACCAGATGGGCAACCCATGGGAAACCTACAGAAATCAATGCCCACCCACACACTGGGAAATTCAGTGCGGTAGTACATAACGGGATAATAGAAAATTATCAGAAGATAAAAAAAGAACTTGAAAAAGAAAATATTGAATTTATCTCCCAAACAGATACAGAGGTAATAGTAAAACTTTTTGAACATTTTTGTAACGGGGACGTGTTTGAAGCATTTAAAAAAACAATTAAAAAAATAGACGGTGCTTATGCTGTGTTATTAATTACGGAAAAAGCACCTGATAAAATATTTTTTGCAAAAAAAGGTTCCCCTCTAATCGTGGCAAAAAATGGGAATAAATTTTTCTTTGCTTCATCCGATGCCCCTTTGATAGGCTATGCAGATAGTGCTCATTATTTAGAAGATTCTGAATTTGGATATATTGACGATGATATATACTTGTTTAAAGACGGTAAAAAGATTACACCAAATTTTAAACCTCTTCCTGATAACAGGGAATCAGCCAAAAAAGGCGGATACCGTTTTTATATGGAAAAAGAGATTTATGAACAATACGATGTGCTAAAAGAAAACACTCTTGGCAGAAATACAAAAGAAGGAATTAAATTTGATGAGGTTGATAAAAATTTTTTTGAAGGAATAAACAATATTATAATTTCAGCATGCGGGACCAGTTATCACGCAGGACTGGTTGGAAAATATCTGATAGAAAGAAGCGCAAAAATAAGGGTAAATGTAGAAGTTGCAAGCGAGCTTAGATACAGAAATCCTCTTTTAACAAAAGACACCCTTTTTATTGTAATTTCCCAAAGCGGGGAAACCGCAGATACGCTTGAGACTCTTAAAATGGCAAAAAAAGCCGGGCTTAAAACATTGGCTTTATGTAATGTGGACAATTCTTCAATTGTCCGTGAAGCTGACAAAACTATACTTCTTAGGGCTGGTATAGAAAAAGGAGTTGCATCCACAAAAGCCTTTGCCACTCAGGTAATGACTCTTTGGATGCTTAGTAATTATTTGGCAGATAAAAACGAATATGAAATTATAAATAAAGCGATTGAATCCACAAAAGTAAATCCTAAAATTCATGAAAAAATAAAAAGACTTTCAAAAAGATACCTTCACGGACACGGATTTTTTTATATAGGAAGAGATATATTCTATCCTCTTGCACTTGAAGGGGCACTTAAACTAAAAGAAATAAGCTATATTCATGCAGAAGGATATCCGGCAGGAGAAATGAAACACGGACCTATCGCTTTAGCGGACCCTGAGCTTTTTGTAGTGGCATTGCTTAGCAAAAATATACTTTTTGAAAAAACAAAATCAAATATAGAAGAGCTTGTGGCAAGGGATGCCACGGTTCTTACAATTTCAAGTGAATTAATTGAACTTACAGATGACTTTATACAAATAAGTGATTCAAATCATCCGATGATAGAATTTTTTGAAATGATGGTAATAACTCAGCTTTTAGCCCTTGAAGTGGCAATCAGAAGAGGAAATGATGTGGATATGCCAAGAAATTTGGCAAAATCTGTGACAGTTGAATGAAATATATGTATTAATTAATTTGTTAATTAAAAAAGGAGTGTAAAAATTAAATTAAATTTTAAATATATTTTATTTTCATTTGTATTGTTATCATCTATTTTTCAATTTTATTTTATTAGAATAGGATATTCATATATATCTTTAACTACAATTAGTATAATAGTACTATTACCTTTATTTATTAAAAATATGAAACTATTATTATGGAAACCTTTATTTTTTTTATTATTAATTATTATTTTTCAAATAATTAGTTTTTTATGGTCAACAGATTTAAAATTAGGTTTACATAATATATTAATTTTTTTAATATTTTTAATTATTATGACCTCAACGTATGAAATTGCTAAAAGTTATCCTAAAAGAATTTTGTATGTTTTAATAATTTATTTTATTTTTTTATTAATTGAAGTGATTTTAGTAATAATTTTTCGTATATATCCATTAATTGAATTAGATTTTCTACATTCAAATATAGCAAAAATATTTATTAATCCTAATACTATACATGGTTTATTTAATGGTATAAGGAATAATGTATTTGATCCAAATAAAGCAGGAGGTTTTTTCGTAAATGCAAATGTAGCTGCTGCATTTTTAGGTATAAATGCGTTAATTTGTTATTCTTTTTTTAAAATTTATAATAATAATTTATTAAAAATAATAACTTTTTTTTTAATAATTGGAGTTTTTTTTACTGGTTCTAAAGCTGGAATAATTTTGATATTATCGTTACTTTTTTTATCTTTTATAATATTTTATTTTTTAAATAAAATATTAACTTTACAAAAAATAATTTATATTTTATTTTTTATTAATATCATTTATTTATTAATTATTTTTTGGGGATATAATTTTTTACAAAGTGATTTTGTAAAAAAAACAATGAGTACCACAGAAATTCGATTATTAATTTGGAAATATGGCATAGAACAATTTTTACAACATCCAATAATTGGATTAGGATTTGGGGGTTGGCAAGAAAATTTTAAAATTTATGCATTGAAAATGGGTATAGGAACAGGTTTCCCACCTCATAATACATTACTTTATTTATGGGCACAAAGTGGAATTTTTGTAGTAATTTTTGCCTTATTGTTTATATTTTATATAATAAAATTTGGACTTATTTTAATTAAATCTTCAATTAAAGAACTACAAGGATTAGGAATAGCTATATTAGGTGCGTTTGGATGGACATTTATTCATGGAATGGGTACTAATTTTGGATTAATAGGTGAAATTCATATGGAGATTATTTTAGCTACATTGCTTGGTTATTCTTTAGCAAGATTAAAATTCTATCAAAAAAAGGTTATTTATGAAAATGAATATAATAATTTATAGAAACCAGCTTTTTAAGATATCAGAATCATTTATTACTAGTCAAGCTGAAATGTTAAAAAAATTTAATCCTATATATGTAGGAAGAAAATCTTTTGGCCCAGCACCTAAAAATTCAGTTGTTGTTACAATGGATGATTTATCTATAATAAAAAATATTAACTATGTTTTATTTAGAAATATTTCTTTTTTTGAGAAAAATTTATTAAGTTTTAATCCAAAATTAATACATGCACATTTTGGAGTAGATGGTATTTATGCTATAAAATTAGCACAAGAAATGAAAATTCCATTAATTACTACTTTTCATGGATTTGATGTTTCTATAAGTAATAAAAATTTATTATTTTCAGGAAAGCCTGCATGGATAAATTATTTATTATATAGAAAAAAATTGGCAAAAAATGGAGATTTATTTATATGTGTTTCAGATTTTATTAGGAAAAAAATAATTGAACTTGGGTTTCCAGAAAATAAAACTATTACACATTATATAGGTATAGATACAAATTTGAAAAAAAATAAAATTAAAAAGTTTCCTTATAAAGTTATTCTTCATGTAGCAAGATTAACAGAAAAAAAAGGAACCAAATATCTTATAGATGCATTTAAAATTATTAATAAAGAGGATAAAAATACAAAATTAATAATAATTGGTAGTGGTATTTTAGAAAAAAAATTAAAGAAGCAAGTAAAAGAGTTACAATTGGAAAATTATGTAAAATTTTTGGGTGCTATGTCTCATAATGAGGTTATGGAGTGGATGCAAAAAGCTGATATTTTTTGTTTACCAAGTATTACTGCTAAAACGGGAGATGCTGAAGGATTAGGTATGGTATTTCTTGAAGCAGGTATTTATGAAGTGCCAGTAGTAGCTACTCTTCATGGAGGAATTCCTGAGGTTATATTAAATAATAAAACAGGTTTCTTGGTAGAAGAAAGAAATATAAAACAGTTAGCAGATAAGTTATTAATCTTATTAAAAAATGAAAATTTAAGAAAAAGTATGGGAAAAGAAGCCAGAAATTTTATAAAAGAAAAATTTGACATTCAAAAACAAACTAAAAAATTAGAGGAAATTTATAAAGGGTTAATATGAAAAATATTTCAGTTATTATACCGGCTTATAATGAAGGAAGAAATTTATCTAAAAGCGTTTTATCTTTTATTAATCAAACTGTTAAACCATTAGAAATTATTATTGTTGATGATTGTTCGAGTGATAATACTTTAAATATTGCTTATGAATTGAAATATAAATATTCTAAATTCAATATTAAAATATTAAAACATAATAAAAATAAAGGAGCTGGAGGAGCAAGAAATACTGGGCTTTTAGAAGCAAGAGGTGATATTATTGTTTTTGCAGAAGCTGATGGTGAATATTCAAAATTATATTTACAAAAAGTTTTAAATATTTTAGAGAGAAATAGGAATTGTTTTACTGGAGGAGGATTAAGAGTTTGTTCAAATAGAAATAAAACTATATGGATTGAGTATTGGAATTCTTTATTTGAAGCAAGATGGATTCTTAGTAAAAAATTAAATATACATAAGGGGGGATGGGTTTTTTATAAACAAGATATAAAAAATATTGGAGGATATAATGAATCATTAAAAGAAGGTGAAGATATAGAATTAACTAATCGTTTATTGAAAAAGGGATTTAAAAGTATTTGGATAGGTAATGTTTTTTTTAAACACCGAGAACCTGAAACTATAATAGAAGTTTTTAAAAGATTTTTTAAAGCCGGGAAAAATACTTATAAATTTAGAAAACTGCAAAAAAGATATTATAAGGATGTTATATTATCCATTTTATTTGTAGTTTTTTCCCCTATATTGATGATTTTTCCTCATTTTTTTATTATTTTTAAGTCTGAAACAAGGATTGCTCAAATTAGGTTAATAAAAAAATATAAAAAGAAACAAAATAATATTTTAAGTGTTATTTTATTTCCTTATCAATTTTATTTTCAAAAAATGTCAACTGCATTAGGAATTATTGTTAGTTTTTTTTATGAAGTAACTAAAAAAAATAAGGGTTTATAAAATGAAAGAAAAATATAAATTGCTTATCGTAGCTAGGGATATTGTAAATACAGGAGGAGGTCATGTAATAGAACAGCTTTGTAAAAATTTAATTAATTATTGCGATGAAATTGTGGTTTTTACTGATTATAAAAATTCTATATTAAACGAATTAGAAATTAAACAAATAACTTCTTTTTATGGAGAAAAATTATATAACTATAATCCAAAAAGAAAAGTTTTTAAAATAATAAGACACTTTTTAAGAGTTAGTTTTTTTGCTTTTTCTACTTTAAAATTAAAAAATAAGAAATTTTCAGAATATATTATATTAGATAATAATAATGAAGGTTTTATTTGTGATATTTCATTAACTCATGATGTTTTTACATGTACTTTATTAAAAGATGTTAAGAAAAATAAAAGAAAAATAAAAAGGATATTTAATCCTGTATTACTATTTAAAATAGTTAAAGAGTGGATTGTTTTAAATAAAAATAGTACTAAATTTATAATAGCTATTTCTAATGAAACTTTAAAAGAAATTAATTTTGTTTGTAAAAAAAAGAAAAAACCTAAAAAAGTTATAGGACATGGGGTGGATTTAGAAAAATTTTATCCAAATGAAAAGATAAAAAAGAATTTAAGAAAAAAATATAATATTCCTAATGAAAAATTTGTTTTATTACTTTCTGGGCATGATTATGAAAGAAAAGGACTAGAGTATGTTATTAAAGCGCTTAAATTGCTACCGGATGATATAATTTTAGTTGTAACAGGAAAAGGAGATATAGAACCTTATTTAGCACTTGCAAAAAAACTTTCAGTTTATGATAGAGTTTATTATTTAGGACTTTTAAATGATGTAAGGGAAGGATATTGGTTGAGTGATGTTTTTGTTTTACCTACTTCGTATGAAGGATGGGGATTAGTTGCTACTGAAGCAATGGGATGTGGTTTACCTGTTTTAATATCAAAAGTAGGAGGTGTAAAAGATTATTTGATAGATGGATATAATGGTTTAGCTATTGAACGTGATGAGTATAATATAGCAAAAAAAGTTTTATATATTAAAAATAATCAATCTATTTATAATAACATAAGGAAAAATGGAATAGAAACTGCTAAGAAATATAATTGGGAAAATGTTGCTAAGAAGTATTTAGAAGTTATAAAATTTGTAGGTAAACAAAAAAATGTTTAAATCTTTTTTTAAAATATTTACAGGTAATATCATAGGGAAAATAATAGGATTTTTAAGAGAAATTATAATAGCTTATTTATATGGTACTAGTGTACCTGTTGGAGCATTTCGTATCGCACAAACTGCTGTATTAATTCCTGTAAATTTTTTTACATCCGATACTTTAAATGCAGGATTTATTCCTCTTTATAATCACTATAAAAAAATTAGTATTTATAAAGCCCAATCGTTTTTTTGGATTTTAAATATAGCTCTTACGTTAATATCTTTCATAATTGTTATTATTTTATTTAAATCAGCTTTTTGGTGGGTAAATTTGATTGCTCCTGGTTTTTCTGTGGCAGAGCACAATTTGGCAGTACTTTTTGTTAAAATTATGTCTTTAAGTATTCCTTTCTATGTATTAAGTTTGCTTTATTCATATCTTGCATTAGCTCATAATTATAGTTTTCTTGTTTCTATTAGGCCTTCTATACAAAGTTTTGGAATGATTTGTGGAGCAATTTTGGCATATTATTTTAACAACATTGCATTATTTGCATGGGGTTTTACTGGGGCTTATATATTTTTTTTCTTTTTAGCTATAAAAGAATTATTAAAAAAAAATTTATTTTATTTTTCTTTTCAAAATATAGGAGAAATATTAAAGGATTTTTTTAATATTATTAAACCTTTATTGTTATTACCTATTATGTTACAAGGAAATATATTTATAGAGCGAATGGTGTCTTCTTATATGGGTATTGATGTTGTGGCTTCAGTGGAATATGCTAAATTTATTACAGAATCTGGAATATCTCTTTTGGCAGCTCCTTTAGGTCTTATAGGATTAGCTACATTAAGTAATTTTAATATGAAAAAAACAAGAGATAAGTTATTGCAAATAATTTCTCTTATTTTAATAATTACGATTCCGATATCTATGTTTTTAATTTCAAATTCTGAATTAATTGTTTCTTTTATATTTAAAAGAGGAGCTTTTGATAAAGAATCTGTATTAATTACTAAAAATATATTAATTGGTTTATCTATAGGCTTTTGGGCACAAATAGTATCTTATATTATGATAAAAGCTTTAAATGCTCAACATGAAAATAAAAAAGTAGTTATTTTTATGGCTATTGCTTTAAGCTCGAATACTTTATTTGATATTTTTTTTTATAAAATATTAGGACCTATTACTATAGGTATAGGATCAAGTATTTACGGATTTATTCTTTTTATTTTAACGATTAATTTTTTTAATATTTCAAGATATTTATTAAATATAATATTTTGGTTATTAATTGGAAGTGTGATTTATTTTTTTATTAATAATTTTTTATATTTTAAAAATGAATTTATTGATATTTTTATTACATTTTTTTTATTTTTATTATATTGGGCAATTTATATTTTTATAATTCCAATTTTAAGAAATAATATTATATCAATTTTAAAAGGAAAAAAATGAAAAAGGATATAGTATTACTTTCTACGGCCGAATGGGATCATCCATTTTGGACTAATAAACAACATGTAGCTGTGGAATTGGCAAAAAGAGGTCATAAAGTTTTTTATATTGATTCTTTAGGTCTTCGTCGTCCTAGTGCGAGTAGTCAGGATTTTAAAAGAATTTTAAAAAGAATTCAAAAATCATTAAAAAAACCTAAACAAGTTAGAGAAAATTTATGGGTATGGTCTCCTATTTTATTGCCTTTTCAAAATAAAAAAATTGTTAGAAAGTTTAATTTTGTTTTATTAAATAACTGGTTAAATTTTTGGTTAAAAAATTTAAATTTTAAGCACGAAATTTTTTGGACATACAATCCTTTAACAAGTAAATTATTTGATGTTAAAAAATATGAACTGCTTGTATATCATTGTGTTGATGAGATAAAAGCTCAACCCGGAATGCCTATTAAAATTTTAGAAGTAGCAGAAAAAGAATTAGTTGAATTATCTGATTATGTTTTTACTACTTCATTAAAACTTTATGACACGCGTAAAATTTTAAATGAACATACTTATTATTTTTCCAATGTGGCTGATTTTAATCATTTTTCAAAAGCAATGGAAGAAACTACAATTGTCCCTCAAGATTTAACAGCTATTTCTTCTCCTCGAATAGGTTTTATTGGGGCTATAAGTAGTTATAAAATAGATTTTAATTTATTAGAATATTTAGCTAAAAAATTTCCTCATTATTCTTTTATTCTTATAGGAAAGATTGGTGAAGGAGATCCATGGACAAAAATTGATTTTCTTAAAAAATATAAAAATATTTATTTTTTAGGTCCTAAATCATATTCTGAATTACCTAATTATTTAAAAGGAATAGATGTTGCTATATTGCCTAATAATATAAATGAATATACAGAATCTATGTTTCCAATGAAATTTTTTGAATATTTAGCGGCAGGTAAACCTATAGTTAGTGTTAATTTACCGTCTTTAAAAGAATATAAAAATATATGTTTTTTATCAAATACATATGAAGAATTTGCAAATAATATTAATAAAGCATTAAAAAATCCTAATTTTAATTTAGAAAAACGGATATCTTTAGCTAAAGAATTTACTTATGAAAAAAGAACTGAAAAAATGATGAAAATAATTGAAGGAAATTTATGAAAAAAGCATTAGTTCATGATTGGTTTTCTGTATATGCCGGGGCTGAAAAGTGTGTTGAAAGTTTTACGAATATATGGAATGATTTTGATGTGTACAGTCTTATTGATTTTTTGAACGAAAAAGATAGAGAAATTATATTAAAAGGTAAAAAAGCAAATACCAGTTTTATTCAAAAGCTTCCAAAAGCAAAAGATAAATATAGAAATTATTTCCCTTTGTTTCCTTTTGCTATAGAACAGTTTGATTTAAGTGATTATGATTTAATTTTATCTTCTTCTCATGCAGTTGCAAAAGGTGTATTGACTCATTCTAATCAACTTCATATAAGTTATGTTCATACTCCTATAAGATATGCTTGGGATTTATATCATCAATATTTAAAAGAAAGTAAATTAGATAAAGGTTTAAAAGGTATTCTTGCAAAATATTTTCTTCATAAAATTCGTATATGGGATATGAGCACAATAAATCGTGTGGATTATTATATAGCAAATAGTCATTATATAGCACGAAGAATTAAAAAAGTGTATGGAAAAGATAGTACGGTTATATATCCACCTGTTGATGTAGATAAATTTAAACTTAAATCTTATAAAGAAGATTTTTATTTAACCGCTTCTAGGATGGTTTCATATAAAAAAATAGATCTAATAGTAGAGGCTTTTAGCAAAACTGATAAAAAACTTGTAGTAGTAGGGACTGGTCCGGATATGGAAAAAATAAAATCTAAAGCTGCTAAAAATATTGAAATTTTAGGATATCAGCCAGATAGTGTGCTTATTGATTTAATGCAGAAGGCAAAAGCATTTGTTTTTGCAGCAGAGGAAGATTTTGGTATTATTCCTGTAGAGGCTCAAGCATGTGGAACGCCGGTTATTTGTTTAGGAAAAGGCGGAACGAAAGAGACTGTTATTGATAATGTTACAGGGGTTCATTTTGATAATCAGTGTGTTGAAAATATTTTAAAGGCAGTTGATAAATTTGAAAAAAATATAGATAAATTTGAGCCTGAAAAAATTAGAGAAAACGCTTTAAGATTTTCAAGGGATAGATTTGAAAAAGAGATAAAAGACTTTGTAGAAGAAAAATATAAAATATTTAAAAATCATAAATGAGGTGTAAAGTATGAAAGCAGTCATTTTAGCAGGGGGGAGTGGAACAAGATTATTTCCATTATCAAGAAAAAAATTTCCTAAACAGTTTTTAAATTTAGGAGATAGTGAAAGTTTGTTTCAAAAAACAGTAAAAAGAAATTTAAAAGCTTTAAAAGATATAAATGATGTAATAATAATTACAAACAATGATTATCAGTTTCATGTAAAAAATCAATTAAAAGATATTTTTAATAATAAATTAAATTTGATTTTAGAACCTGTAGGGAGAAATACAGCACCGGCAATTGCATTGGCTATAAAATACGCATTTGAAAAATTAGGGGTGGGTGAAAACGAAATTTTGTTTGTTTCACCGTCTGATCATTTAATTTCTCCTGATGATAAATTTGCAGAATATATTAAAGAAGCTGAAAAACTTGCTAAAAAAGGATATATTGTTACATTTGGAGTAAATCCTACTAAACCTGAGACTGGATATGGATATATTGAAGCGGGAGATTTAGCTGAAAATGCTTATAAAGTTAAACAGTTTCATGAAAAGCCGAATTTAAAAACAGCTCAAAAATATTTAATGGCGGGTAACTATTATTGGAACAGTGGGATGTTTGCTTTTAGTATAGAAACAATTTTAGAAGAATTTAAAAAATTTGTTCCTGAAATTTATGAAAAAATTGAAAATTCTTCATTTGAAGAGGTAATTAAAGATTTTGAAAATATGCCTGATATTTCAATAGATTATGCCGTAATGGAAAAAACTGATAAAGCTGTTGTTTTACCTCTTAATATTATATGGTCTGATGTTGGTTCTTGGGACAGTGTTTATGATGTTTTAGATAAAGATGAAAATCAGAATGTAAAAATAGGTAATATTATTGATATTGATACGAAAAATTCCCTTATTATGGGTGAAGACAGGCTTATTGCCACAATCGGGGTAGATAGTTTAATGGTTATAGAAACGTCTGATGCTATTGTAGTAGCTAAAAAAGGACAAGGGCAACAAATAAAAAATTTGGTATCTTTATTAAAAAATAATTCACAGACAAAAGAGTTGACTGAATTTCATAAAACGGTTTACAGACCGTGGGGAAGTTATACAGAACTTGAAAAAGGAGAAAGATATAGAATAAAAAAAATAGTGGTAAATCCGGGAGAACAGCTTAGTTTGCAGTTGCATTATCACAGAAGTGAACATTGGATAGTTGTAAAAGGAACGGCAAAAGTTGTGTTAGGTGATGAAAAAGGAAATTTAAAAGAATTTTTTATACATGAAAATGAAAGCACATATGTACCTAAATCTACAAAACACAGACTAATTAATCCGGGTAAAATTCCACTTGAACTTATAGAAGTTCAGGTAGGAGAATATGTTGAAGAAGATGATATTATAAGATTTAACGATAAATACAAAAGAGTTTAATTTAACTCTTTTTCATATTTTTTTCTTAAAATATTATAAATCCATAAATAAATAAGACTTGCTATTATAAATATTGAAATTAAGGCAAACGGATTGTATCTGAAATAAAAGACAATAATATTTAAAATAATATGTGGGATTAATATATAAAGTGCCGCTATGGAATTTTTGATTGCATTATCTTTTATATTTGGATATTTTTGTTTTATATATTTAAACATAAAATAATGCAAATCTTCACTGTCTGATTCACTAAAAGGTATTCCGTATAATTTTTTTCTTTTTATTCTTCTTGGAAATTTTTGTAAAGTATTTATAATAGGAATTGTAAATGCTGCTAAAGGATACCATACTGTTAATTTTGGGTCATGATTTGTCATAGCAATTGATAAAAACCCTACAATAAATCCTATAAGATGGGCTCCCATATCTCCTAAAAAAATTTTTCCATATGGAAAATTAAAAATCAAAAATCCTAAAATAGCACCGTTTAAAATAAGTACTACTTTTAAATATTCATACATCCCTGTAATATAAAAATGATAACCAAAAAATGATAATGTAATAAATATTACTCCCGTAGCATAACCGTTTAGTCCATCAATAAAATTTATAGCACTTGCAAATCCTACAATTCCTATTATTGCAATAATATAACCTATTGCGGCTTCAAAAGGATTGTTTTTATTTAAGATTATAAATCCTCCGTTAAATACACCTTCTTTTGTCATATAAACTAAAACTAATGCTGAAAGGAATATAAAGGCTATTTTTTTTGAATAAGGTAGATCTAAATGAAATCTGTCTTCTAAAAAACCAAAGGTAAATATTGCTGTTCCCGCTATGAGTATATTTGTTAGTAGAGGAGAAAAAAATACTGAAGTAATGGTTATACTTGCAATAATTCCTAAACCTCCGAGTCTTGACACTTTATGGGTATGCATAGCATGACTTTTTTCATCAGCAGTCTTGTCTAATCCATAATTTTTTTTGTAAATTAGATAAACAAAAATTGCAGATAATATAAATGAGATTAAAAATTCTAACATTTAAAACCTTTTATTGAAAAAATATAATTGGTTGAATATAATTAAATTCGAGTGAATTATATCAAAATAAAAAAAGTGTTTTTTTTATTTCAATTGACACATCAATTTTACTTTGTTACAATCTCCATAAAAATTTTGGAGATTTTTATATGAAAAAGAAAATTGCTTTGATTGTTTTTGCTGTTTTGATAGGAATTTCTTTATTTGTATTAGTTAAATATATAATTTTTTCAAAAAATTACGCTACTTCAAATGCCGTATTTGTAAAAACGGATTCTTTAACAAATCTATCTTTTAAAATTCCCGGGAAAATAGAAAAAATTTATGTAAATGAGGGTGAGAGTGTAAAAAAAGGTGAATTGCTTGCAAAACTTAATACAAAAGATTTGGAAATTCAAAGAAAAGAACTGATTAATCAAATAGAGGCTTTGAATAAAAAAATTGAGGCAAGTGTAATTCAAAAAGATAAATTGAGCAAAGATATAGATGAAAATATAGATTTGATAAATGTGCAGATTAAAAAACTTTCTAAGCTAATCGAAGCAAAAAAATATGCAATTAAAGCCAAAGAAAATAAGCTTCAGAAACTTCAAAACGATTATAAAAGATTCAGCAGACTTTATAAAAATAAAAAAATTTCTATTGAAAAGTTTGAAAATGTAAAAACTGCTTTTCTTGCCTTACAAAATGAAATAAATGCGGATAAAAAAATACTAGAAAGTATGTATGAAGATAAAAATGCTTTGTTTATAAAATTAAAACTTGCGGAAAATAATAAAAAAGAAATAAGTAGACTTGCTAAACTTATTCAATCAATGAAATCGCAGTTAGAAGCTTTAAATGATAAATTAGCTTTAATTAATCAGCATATAAAAGACAGTTTCATTTATGCTCCTTTTAACGGCAAAATAGCTAAAAAATTTACAAATGCTAATGAGGTTGTGAATGCTGGAACTAAGATTTTGAGTATTGTAAATCCGAAGGATTTGTATGTTTTGGTTTTGCTTGAAGAGACTAAATTGAAAGGTATAAAAACAGGAAATTATGTAAAAATTCATATCGATACGACCGATAAGGATTATGAGGGGTATGTAAATAAAATTTTGCCTGCAAGTGCTGCGACTTTTGCGCTTGTTCCAAGGGATATAAGCAGCGGGGAATTTACTAAACTCTCTCAAAGATTTTATATAAGGATTAAGTTTAAAAAAATTCCTGATGATGTGCTGGTTGGGATGAGCGGAGAAGTTGAAATTGCGAGAAATTGATAAATTTACTAATTGTATTTAGTAAATTTATGATATTATTCTAATTATAATTAGAAAATAAGGAAAAAAATATTGAAACAAGCAATTATATCTCACAATAAACACTGGAAACAAAAATATGAAAATCTTTTTTATAGAGATGTAGTGGAAAAATTAGTAAAAAAAATTAATTTAAAGCATATACAGGTTTTGACAGGAATAAGAAGAAGCGGTAAAAGCAGTATATTTAAAATTTTGATAAATTATTTAATTGACAATAATATTAATCCTTTAACTATTTTATATATTAATTTAGATGATCCGTTTTTTAGTGAAATTTGGCAGGATTCTAAAAAATTATATGATTTAATAACTAGCAGTGAAAGTATTACAGGTAAAAAAATAAAATATCTTTTTTTAGATGAAATTCAAAATGTAAATAACTGGGAAAAATTTATCAAAGTAAGTTATGATAATGAAACTTTTAAAAAAATCTTCATTACAGGAAGTAATGCAAAACTGTTAGAAGGTGAATTTGCCAGTTTAATCAGCGGAAGATATTTAAAAGAAATTATTTATCCTTTAAGTTTTAAAGAAGTTTTGAGATTAAATAATATCAATTCATATTTAGATTTGTTGGATAACAAAGCCAAAGTTTTGTCAATTATAGAAGAAATGATGGAATATGGAAGTTTTTTTGAAGTTTTAAAAGAAAAAGAGTTTAAAAGAGATATTCTTTTAAATTATTTAGAAAGCATAATTTATAAAGACTGTATTATGAATAATAATATAAGAGATGCAAAATTTTTTAAGAATTTTGTCCAATTAGTATTGTCTAATATATCAAATTTGTATTCATATAATTCTCTTGCCAAAGCTCTTAATTCAAACGAAAATACTGTTAAAGCCTATTTATCTTACTTACAGGAAGCTTTTTTAATTTATGAAATAAACAACTTTAGTTTTTCTTTAAAAAATCAGATTAAATCTAAAAAGAAAAGTTATACGATTGATAACGGGTTAGCAGCCCAGACTTCTTTTAGATTTAGCAGTGATAAGGGAAAGTTGTTTGAAAATCTGGTGTTTAGCGAACTTAAAAAAAGAAATTATGAAATATATTTTTACAATGAAAAATATGAATGTGATTTTTTAGTAAAAGATGACAAATTAAAAGCAATTCAGGTGGCATATGAATTAAATGATTTTAATTTTGAAAGAGAAATTAGGAGTTTAATTAATTTACCGTTTGAGGCTGAAAAATATTTAATTACTTTTAACCAGGAAAAAATATATGAAGATATTAAAATTGTTCCTTTTTATGAGTTTTTTAAATGATTTTAATTTTGATGAGAGCAGTTAAAAATGCAAACTAAACTTTTCACTTTTAACTTTGCACTTTACATTATTTTAATCATTACCGGCGCTTTTATGGCTGTTTTGGATACGACGGTGGTTGATATTATTGTTCCAAGGCTTAAGGGACCGCTTTCAACGGATATGTATGGGGTGCAGTGGGTAATTACTGCATATATGACTGCGGCGGCTGCCGGGCTTTTGGTGGTTGAGTGGCTTATAAAAAGATATGGAAACAAATGGGTTTATATTGTGGGGGTGGGGCTTTTCAGTTTGGCTTCTTTTCTTTGCGGAATTTCAAATTCTCTTGGCTTTATTATAAGTGCGAGGGTAGTTCAGGGATTTGCCGAGGCTTTGATAATGGTTACAGCCCATATGATGATTTTTTCTCTGTTTCCTCCAGATAAAAAAGGTATTGCCATGGGGATTTTTGCCCTCGGGGTTGCCTTTGCCCCGGCAATAGGACCTACGCTCGGGGGGTATCTGAGTGAGTGGTTTGGCTGGAGGAGTGTATTTTTTGTAAATGTACCGATAGGAATAATCATAGTGATTTTTGGAAGTCTGCTTTTGCCAGATATCGGTAAAAGAGAAAAGTATCCTTTAAATGTAATATCTTTTATTTTTCTCTCTATCTCAACTGTTGCTCTTTTGATACTGCTCAGTAAAGGTCAGCAGTATGGATGGTTTAATTCTTCTTTTATAGTTTATCTTGGGTTTATTACCTGGTTTGGATTTTTATTTTTTGTAATGAGTGAATATTTTTCTAAAGTGAGATTATTTGAATATTCTTTATTTAAACATCCTTTTTATACTTTGGGTATTTTGATTTATTTTATTTTGCTAGGGTTTTCAATGTATCAGTATTTTTATCTGATACCTGTTTTTTATGAACACATAAAAGGGCTTAGTTCCATTCAATCGGGTCTTGGAGTGCTTGGATTTGGTATATGGATAGGAATTGTTAGTATTATTGCCGGAAATGTCAGTGATAAAATAGGACCTGTGCCTGTTCTTGTTGCGGCCGGAGTGATTTATCTGATAACTTCATTTTATTTTTTCCCTCCGATTAATTATTATATGAGCTTTATTGAAGCGGTTTTTAGAACTATGCCTTTTGGAATTGCAATGGGTATGTTTTTTGCCCCTGTAACAGTTCTTGTAATGAATGCTGCAAAAGACAAAGGCGAGCAAGCTATTGTGGTAATGGATTATGTGAGGTTTGTAGGAGGAAGTTTCGGGACAGCAATTGCCACTAATTCAATGTTTTTTTATAAAGATAAAGAATATGAGGGGATTGTAAGTTTGCAAAATTATTCATTAGTCAGTGATTTACTTGAAAAATTAAAATTTGTTTTTGGTGAAGCTGGTGAGGTGATATTAAGAAATCTGCAGGAATTTATGGCTATGAATTACGGGTTTAAATATGTTTGGTTAAATGCCGCTTTTTGGGGATTAGTGGGCAGTTTGTTTGTATTTTTACTGCCGGTGGCCAAAAAATGGGTAACGGAAAACGGAGAGTGTAAAATGAAAAGTGAAAAACGAAAAATTTAATTGACACATCAAAAATGCTTTGTTAAAATATTTTAGATTAAAAAGGATGAAAATGAAAAAGTTTGTTTTAATATTCCCTCTGTTGCTTAGTGCCGAGAATTTTAACGATATAGCAAAATCTATAACAAATTCTTTAAATTATAAACTTGCACAAAAAGATGTTGAAATTTATGAAAAAAAATTAAAAGCTGCCCGGGCTAAAAATTACGGAACCTTTGATTTCAGTTATACTTATGTGAGGCTGCATGATAATCCTATCATGAAAATGAATATGCCGGCGGCAATAGGTGCGCAAAATGCCGGAAGTGCTCCTGTTTACCCGTTAATTTATAAAGATATGAGTGCTGAATTTCAGGCAGGAGAAAAAAATAATTTCAGCGGGGTTTTAAAATATTCTTATCCTCTTTTTACCGGTTTTGCAATAACAAATTTAATCAAAAAGAGTAAAATTGAACTAATGCAAAAAAAACTTATGCTAAAAAATGTTAAAAGAGTTTTGCTTTTAAATTCTGCAAACCTTTATGCAAATATTTATGCTTTAAATGCTAAAATTGATGCATTAAATAAAGCAAAAAAGGCTGTTATACAGGCAAAGGAAAAGGCTGAGGCTTTTTACAATGAAGGTCTTTTAAATAAATCCGAAGTCGATGAAATAGATGCAAAATATTATGAAATTGAAGCTCAGATTCAAAACACCGTCTCTCAAAAAAAAGCTCTTTTAAACAGTTTATCAACCCTGCTTAATAAAAAAATAGAAAAAATTGACGGAATTGATATTCCTAATCTTAAAAAAGAAAGCATTGAAAACAGACCTGATATTTTGGCAATAAAAGAAAATTTAAATTTAAGCGATACTTTTATAAAAATGGCAAAATCAAAAAATTATCCCGAGATCGGTATTGAAGTGGCATTAAAAAAAGAAGCTAACAATATCTCTCTTAGCAGAAACAATTATCAAAATAGAGATAAATCATATGCAGCTTTGGCTATGCAGTATAATATATTTGACGGGGGAGAAAAAGAGGCAAATATTGAAGAGGCGAAACTTTTTAAGATGAAAAGTATGATTTATTATCAAAATTATTTAAACTCTGCTTTAACAGATTATAAAAATGATTTGTTAACCCTTAAAGCGTTGAAAGAGATGTATAAATCGGCAAAATCTGAAGTTAGAGCAAGGCTTAGTTATTATGAATATATTGATGCCAAATTTAACGAAGGGCTTGCAGATTCGGCCGATTTGACAGATGCTATTGCTAAACTGGCAGAGGCTAGGGCTAAAAAAGAGGCTGTGAAATCACAGATTTTCTTTTATACAATAAAGACTAATCTGGACGGGGGAAACAGTTTTTAATGGATAATGAAAAGGATAAGCAATGAAAAAGAATATACTCGGAATTATTTTGATAGTTTTGGTGGCAATTGGTGGGGTTTTAATATATAAAGCGTTAAATTCAAAAAAAGTTCCTCCGGAACTTGTGGCGGGGGTTGGCAATTTTGACGGGGATTTGATAAATATTAATACAAAATATCCCGGAAGGGTTGTAAAAATCAATGTTGATGACGGGAGCGATATAAAAAAAGGTGAAATTATTGCTGTTTTGGACAGTGATGAATACAGGGATAAATTAAAAGCAGTTGAATCTCAAATAAAAGCAAAAGAGAATGAATTAAATTTTACAACAGCTAAAATTAATAATTCAATAAAAGAGGCAGAGCTTGCCTGTAAAGCCAAAAAAAATGAATTAAAAGCGTTAGAGAAAAATATTGAATCCCTAAAAGCTGTAATAGCCCAGGATAAAAAAGATGAGAAAAGAATTGCCGAACTTGTTAAAAGAAAAGTAAATAAAATTCACGATTTAGAACTTGCGAAACTAAAAACTGTAACAGATACCAAAAAGTTAGATGCTTTAAAAGCTAAAAAAGAGGCTTTAATTAAAGCAGTTAATATCGCCAGGAAAAATTTAGATACGGCAATTGCCGCAAAAGAGAATATAAAAGCTCTTAAAAATGCCGTTTTAGCGTTAAAGTCACAAAGAGATGAAATTCAAGTAATAATTGACAAACTTACTATAAAATCCCCAGTAAACGGATACATTGTAGATAAAGTGGCAAACATCGGGGAAGTTTTGGGTGCAGGTATGAGTGTTGTCACTGCGATAGATCCCGAAAATTTATATTTAAAAATGTATGTGGATGAAATTAATAATGGAAAAATAAAAATAGGTGACAGGGCGGTTATATTTTTAGATGCATATCCAAATAAGCCGATACCGGCACGTGTTATAAAAATTGCCCAAAAAGCGGAATTTACTCCAAAAGAGGTTGAAGTTAGGGAAGACAGGATTGAAAGAGTTTATGAGGTTGATATAAAACCGGTTACCCCGAATCCATTGATTAAATTCGGACTTCCCGGAATCGGGGTTATTAGTATAGGGGGTAAATTACCGGACAGTTTGGATGAATTGCCAAAACTTTAAATTAAAAGTTAAAAATGAAAAGTGAAAAGTTAATATTTGAAACAAAAAATGTAACCGTTAAATATAAAAACAAAATTGCCATTAAAGATGCCTCAATTAAGGGGTATGAAAAAGAGATTATAGGATTTATCGGGGCTGACGGGGCCGGGAAAAGCTCTTTTATGTATGCCATAAGCGGGGTTAAGGATTTTGAGGGGGAAATTAGTTATTATGGTTTTATTTACAAAAATATAAAAGAAGCAGAAAAATTAAAAAAAGACACAGGGTTTATGCCACAGGGCCTCGGGCTAGTACTATATAAAAATTTAAGCGTAAAAGAACATCTAGATTTTTTCAGTGACATAAGAAATTTAAAAAGAGATGATGAATACTGGGAATATAGGGAGAGACTTCTTAAAATGGCTGGGCTTTATGAATTTCAGGAGAGACTTGCTAAAAATTTAAGCGGGGGTATGAAACAAAAGCTCTCCCTTATCTGTACACTTATACATAAACCAAAACTTCTTATACTTGATGAGCCGACTACCGGGGTTGACCCTTTAAGCAGACGGGAGCTTTGGAAAATTCTGGATGAAACAAGAAGCGGTCTTACGATTGTAAGCACCGCATATATGCAGGAAGCCGCTTTGATGGACAGGGTATATCTCTTTGATGAGGGAAAAATTATTGCGGGAGGTAAGCCAAAAGAACTTATGGATTCAATTAAAAATTATGTTTATGAAGAAACAAAATGTGATGAATGTATTACATTTAATAAAACCACTTATTCACTGAAACCTTTAAAAGCACATCATAAAGAGCCGACATTAGAGGGGCTTTTTTTTGTAAATGCACTGAAAGACAATAAAATTCCTCCAAAAATGATTATTAAAGAAAGCAAAAAATCTCTTCCGGCCATTGTTCTTCAGGCAAAAGCCCTTACAAAAAGATTTGGAGATTTCACAGCCGATGACCATGTAAATTTGGAACTAAAAAAAGGGGAAATCTTAGGACTTCTTGGGGCAAACGGGGCTGGAAAAACAACATTAATTAAAATGCTTCTGGGACTTTATCCTATTGATGAGGGTGAGCTTATACTGCTTGGCAGAAAAATCAAATCGTATGAGGACAGAATTGAGCTAAAAAGTAAAATAGGCTATATGTCGCAACTGTTTGCGCTTTATAAAGATATGACGATAAGGGAAAATTTAATTTATTTTGCAAATATGCATAAAATACCTTTAGTTAAAGCCCATAATTTAATAAAAGAATATGCCAAATCCCTTGGATTTTATGAGTATTTAGACGAATTTCCAAAAGATGTACCGCTTGGAATAAATCAGAGGTTTTCTCTTACAGCCGCCATTATGCACGAACCGGTTGTGTTGTTTTTGGATGAGCCAACAAGCGGGGTTGATACAATAGCAAGGGCTCAGTTTTGGGATATTTTGCATCAGTTAAAAGAGAAATGGGGAATTTCAATTATAGTTACCACGCACTATATGAGTGAGGCTGAATACTGTGACAGGGTTGTTGTGTTAAAAAGAGGTAAAAAGATAGTGGATGATAGTGTTGAAAATCTACATAAAAAATTTCCTGAAGCAAGAAGTTTTGAAGAGATATTTATTAAATTTTATGAGGAAAGCAATTGAAAGTGAAAAGTGTAAAATGAAAAGTGAAAAATTTAGGGGATATGAATGAATATAGGTGTAATAAAAGCATATATACTAAATGAGTTTAAGTATTTAATAAGAAGCAAAATGATTTATTTGGTTTATATTGTACCTTTTATGATTCTTATTTTATTCGGATATGGAATTAAAATGAATGTGAAGCATGCAAGATGTGTTGTAATCGATTATGATAAAAGTAAAATTTCCCTAGCTTTAATTTCAAAAATGAGGGATTCACAGTATTTTAAATTACTCTCTCCCATGAGTGAAAAAGATGCGCTTAATAAAATGAAAATCGGAAAAGTTGATATGATTTTTATTATTCCACCCTCTTTTGAAAAATGGATTTTGAAAAATCAAAAAACAGCCATCGGAATTTTTATAGACGGGGCTTATCCTATGAGAGCGCTTACAATGCAGAGTTATGCCGAGGGTCTTATTTTAGATACTGCTAAAAGTTTAAAACCCAATTTTAAAAGTCTGATTAGCATAAATCAAAGAATGCTTTTTAATGAGTCCCTCAGGGATGAAAATGCAATAGTGCCGGGTCTTATAGGACTTATCCTTTTAGTGGCACCCGCACTTTTAGCTGCCCTTTTAATTGTAAAAGAAAAAGAAGAAGGGACTATTTTTAATTTTTACTCTTCACCTGTTAAAAAAATAGAATTTTTAATTGCAAAACTGACCCCTGTATTTATCTTACATTCATTTAATATTTTTATACTTTTCCTGGCAGCTATATATCTTTTTAAAGTTCCTTTCAAAGGGAGTTTTTTAATTTATTTAACAGCAAGTGAAATTTATATTTTAATATCTTTGGGGATTGGTTTGCTTGTCAGTATAATTACGTCAAGGCAAATTGTTGCGATAGTTTTAACGGTTATTATTACAATAATACCGGGATTTTTATATTCAGGTATGCTTATGCCAATTTCCTCAATGGAAGGTGAATCATACATTGAAGCCCATATCTTTCCTGTAATGTATTATAATCATTTAGTATATGATTCTTTTTTAATAGGTGAGGGTTTAAATTCTTCTAAAAATATACTCTATTTTGGGATTTTAATTGTTTATGCGATTTTACTTTTAGTAATCGGTAAACTGCTTTTGAAAAAAGGTTTGAAATGAAAGCGTTTATGTCCATTTTTAGTAAAGAAATTTTAAGTTTTTTAAGAAGTCTAGGCCTTGTGGCAGTTGTTTTATATTCTTTTACATTTGATATTTATATTGCGGGAAACGGAATTCAGGTTAAGCCCAGAAATGTAACTATAGGATATGTGGATTATTCAGGGGGAGTTGTTTCAAAAAAAATTTTAATCCATTTTCATAAACCCGAATTTAAAACTCCGATTCCTTTTAAATCGCAAAAAGAATTAAGCGATGCAATATTCAATAAAGAAATAATGGTTGGGATTGTATTCGACGGTGATTTTGAAAAAAATATTTATAAAAAAAGACCTGCTAAAATAAATGTTTTAATGGATTCAACCGCCGCTGCTCAGGCTTATGTGACGCTTAGTTATCTTCAAAATATTATTTTAAATATGGGTAATATCAAATTTCCAATAGACCTTGCCATTCATAAACTTTTTAATCAAAACAGCAATTCAAAATGGTTTATGAGTTTTACCGAGCTTTTGTCTGTAATTACGCTTCTTGGTGTAATTTTGACAGCCATGGTGTTTGTAAAAGAAAAAGAGGACGGGACCTGGGATATAATGCTTTTGATGCCGGTTGACTCAAAACTTATTATTTTTGCAAAAATTATTTCTCAGGTTGTAATTTTGCTTGGCGGGGTAATACTCTCTTTTGGATTTGTAATTTTTGGTGTGTTTAATGCCCCGATGAATGGAAGTATTTTTGATTTTTTAATTTTAACGCTTCTTTATTCCATAACAGCTGCAGGAATTGGGCTTTTTATTGCTGCAATAAGTGAGAGTGCCCTGGAAGTTGGTCAATATTCTATGCTTATTATGATGCCTTTGATTTTCCTAAGCGGGGCATGGACGCCTATTTATGCAATGCACCCAGTTTTACAGTTTTTATCTTTGTTTTCTCCTCTCAGGTATTATATTGAGGGGAGTGAAAGTATAATGTTTAGGGGTGCTGATATGTTTCATTTATGGAATTATTATGCGGCACTTTTATTTTTAGGTATTATTTTATTTATATATGGATACAGGAAAATGGGAAGGTTATTTTAATGTAAAATTGATATTGGAAAATGGAAAATGTAAAATTAAAAATGTGAAAGGATAAAAATGAAAGATGTACAAAAAGAATTTTTGGATAACAGAAATCCTACAAAAGATTTATGGAGAATGTTTAGGGTTATAAGTGATTTTACAGATGCGTTTGAAGAACTTGATGATTTGCCTCCGGGAATTTCAATATTTGGTTCTGCAAGAAGTAAACCCGGGGATTATTATTATGAAAAAGCGACTGAAATTAGTGAAAAACTTAGTGATAAAGGATATGCAATTATTACAGGCGGCGGACCTGGAATAATGGAGGCTGCAAATAAAGGTGCAAAAGTAAGTGTCGGGCTTAATATTTTATTACCACGCGAACAGGTTACTAATCCTTATGTAAAGATACCTCTTAAATTTAAATATTTTTTTACAAGAAAAGTGACTTTTCTTAAATATTCGGTTGGAACCGTTATGATGCCGGGAGGTTTTGGAACGTTGGATGAATTAAGTGAAGTTTTGGTATTGATTCAGACAAACAGAATGAGCAGGATTCCCGTTGTGTTTTTTGGAACTGAATTTTATAGGCCGTTAATTGAATTTTTTGAAACTATGCTTGAAAATAATTTTATTGATGAAAAGGATATTAATCTTTTTATGGTAACGGATGATGTGGATGAAGCGGTGGAATATATTTATAATAATGCTATAAAACCAAACGTAATTAAAATGGAAAATGGATAATGTATAATGGAGAATGGGGGAAGGAGTTATTTTTCATGATGAGGTTTATCGTTAAAAATAAAAAAAATACTTAAAATTGCTATTGTAGCCATTATCATTAAATTAATTAAATAAATCATCACATATCCTCCAATTTGTCGATTTCTTTTTTCAGTTTTTTGCCTGTAGCAATAATTCCTATTAGTAGAATTAATCCTGCAATATTTGTTAAAATTAATTGAATTTCAGATAATTTCATATACTTTGTAAAAACAAAAGCAACCAATCCAAATAGTGCAGTTAATAAAAAGAAAAACATTGTTCTTAAAAAAGCTATTTTTTCTTTTTGTTTGTCTATTTCAGCCAATGTTTTCCTTTTTTTATAATTATAACATAAAAATTATTCAATAATTTCTTTTCCTTTATTTAAGGAAAAAATCTATTGATTAAATCTTGTAAAATCCCTAAAAATCGTTTATAATTTCACTCCAAAATGCGTGGAAAACCACGAGATCTTTAAAAAGGAAGAGAATGGAAAAAATCAGAATTAAACTGCAGGCATATGATCACAGAGTGCTTGATAAAGCAGTAGGAATAATTACTGAAGCTATCAAAAGAACTGGAGCTGAAGTAAAGGGACCAATTCCACTACCTACAAAAATAAGAAGATATACAGTATTACGTTCACCTCACATCAATAAAGATTCTAGAGAGCAATTTGAAATTAGAATTCATAGACGTCTAATTGATGTTGTGAATGCATCGCCTGAAACTGTAGACCAACTAATGAAATTAGAGTTGGCACCAGAGGTAGATGTAGAAGTTAGGGCATTAAGTTAAGGAGAATTGAATGGAATTTATAGTTGAAAAAATAGGAATGAGTAGGACAGTTGGAATCCCAAGCATTCCAGTTACATTATTAAAAATTGTTCCAGCTAAGGTTTGTGAAATAAAAGAAGATAAAGCATTAGTTGCGTATGCTAATGGTAAAAAAATCAATAAGCCAATTGAAGGTATGCAAAAAAAATACGGTCTAAGCAAAGAATTCAACAGATTTGTAGAACTTAAAGTTGCAAATGCAGAACCTGGAGATTTAAGTTTAGAACCGTTAAAAGAAGCTAAAAAAGTAAAACTTACTTTCAAAAGTAAAGGTAGAGGTTTTGCCGGTGTAATGAAAAGACACGGATTTGCCGGAGGTCCGGGAGGACACGGTTCAAGATTTCACAGAGCACCGGGATCAATTGGTAACTGTGAATGGCCAGGTAGAGTTCAACCGGGACAAAAAATGCCAGGACATTACGGAAATAAAAATGTTACAGTTAACGCAGAAGTGGTTGAATTTGATCCAGATATGGGTGTTCTTGTAATCAAAGGAAGCGTTCCAGGAGCTAACGGAAGTTTAGGAAAAGTAAGGATTGTGAAATGAGTGAAATTACAAAAATAACAAATTTACCGGAAGATTTTCAAAATATCAATCCGCATAATCTTTACCTATATGTAAAAGCTTATCTTGCTAATCAAAGAGCAGGAACAGCTCATACAAAAACAAGAGGTGAAGTTAGCGGTGGTGGTAAAAAACCATTCAGACAAAAAGGTCTAGGAAGAGCTAGACAGGGAAGTATCAGAGCACCTCAATTTAGGGGTGGTGGTGTTGCACACGGGCCAAGAAACGAAAGAGACTGGTCACAAAAACTTAATAAAAAACAAAAAAGAGTTGCATTAAAATATGCTTTAAATGAAAAAGCAAACCAAGAAAAACTTTATGTTGTAGATACAATCAAAATTGAATCTGGAAAAACAAAAGATGCTGTAAAATGGTTAAATAATCTAAATGAAAGAGATTACTTAATAGTAGTTGATGAAATGGATGAAAAAACATTTTTAGCATTCAGAAACATTCCAAACGTATACATTATTACACCAGAAGAATTAAATGCATATTACGCAAGCGTTTTCAAATCAATTATATTTGATAAAGCGGCTTACGAAAAAGTTATAAAGGGCTAAAGATGGCTGATATTACAGATATTAAATCAATAGTTTATACAGAAAAAGCACTAAACTTACAAGAAGAAGGTGTGCTTGTAGTTCAAACTACGCCAAAAATCACTAAAAACCAGTTAAAACAAATTTTTAAAGAATATTTTGGTGTTACACCACTTAAAGTGAATTCATTTAGACAAAAAGGTAAAGTTAAAAGATTTAGAGGAATAGAGGGTAAAAGAAGCGATTTCAAAAAATTCTATGTGAAATTACCTGAAGATGCAAAACTTGAAAGCCTAAGTGTATAAAGGAATAAAAGATGGGAATTAAAACATATAAACCGTATACACCGTCAAGAAGATTTATGAGTTCGCTAGATAACAGCGATATCACTTCTAAACCAACGGTAAAAAAATTATTAATTAAACTTCCGCAAAAAGCGGGAAGAAACAATCAGGGAAGAATTACATCAAGACACAGAGAAGCCGGGGCTAAAAAGCTTTACAGAATTATTGATTTCAAAAGAAACAAATTCGGAGTGCCTGGAAAAGTTACAACAATTGAATACGATCCATACAGAAACTGCAGAATCTGTTTAGTAACTTATGTTGATGGTGATAAAAGATATATCATTCAACCTGAAGGTCTAAAAGTTGGTGATACTGTAATGGCAGCGGAAGCAGGGCTTGATATTTTACCTGGGAATGCTATGAAACTTAAAAATATTCCTGTTGGTACTGTAGTTCACAATGTTGAGCTTAAACCTGGAAAAGGTGGTCAAATAGCTAGAGCTGCAGGAAACAGCTGCCAAATTATGGGTAGAGAAGATAAATATGTAATTCTTAGACTTCCAAGTGGAGAAATGAGAAAAGTTTTAGGCGAATGTATGGCAACTATCGGTGTTGTGGGTAACGCCGATTACCAAAACATCACTATCGGAAAAGCAGGTAGAAACAGACACAGAGGTATCAGACCTCAAACAAGAGGTATTGCTATGAACCCGGTTGATCACCCACACGGTGGTGGTGAAGGTAGAAGTAAAGGTAACCATCCAGTTACACCTTGGGGAATGCCAACTAAAGGTTACAAAACTAGAAAGAAAAAACCATCTGATAAATATATCATTTCAAGAAGAAAGAAATAAGGATAGCGCATGGCTAGAAGTTTAAAAAAAGGTCCTTTTGTAGACGACCATTTAATGAAAAAAGTTTTAAAAGCTAAAGAAGAAAAAAACCCAAAACCAATTAAAACTTGGTCAAGAAGAAGTACAATCGTTCCTGAAATGATTGGGCTTACAATTAATGTGCATAACGGAAGAGATTTTGTACCGGTTTATATCACTGAAAGACACATCGGTTTCAAACTTGGTGAATTTGCACCGACTAGAACTTTTAGAGGCCATAAAGGTTCTGTTCAAAAGAAAATAGGTAAGTAAGGATAGGTGATGAGTAAAGCAGTATTAAAATTTATAAGACTTTCACCAACTAAAGCAAGACTTATTGCAAGAGAAATTCAGGGAATGAATGCTGAAGAAGCTCTTGCAAAGCTTGAATTTATGCCAAATAAAGCAGCAAGAGTAATTGCAAAAGTTGTTGCAAGTGCGGTTGCAAACGGTGGATTTGATGCAAACGAAGTTGTAGTTAAATCTTGCAGAGTTGACAGAGGTCCTTATCTTAAAAGATTCAGACCAAGAGCGAGAGGTATGGCAAGCAGAATTCAAAAACCAACAGCTCACATTTACGTAGAAGTTGAAAAGGAAAGCTAATGGGTCAAAAGACAAATCCAATCGGACTAAGACTAGGAATTAACAGAAACTGGAGAAGTAGATGGTTTATTAACTACAATACTATGCCAGAAAATGTATTAGGTGATTATGAACTTAGAAAATTCTTAAAGAAAAAACTTTATTATGCTGGAATTAGTGATATTATTATTGAAAGAACAGCTAAAAAAATAAGAATTACAATTTTTGCCGCTAAACCTGGAATTATTATCGGTAAAGGTGGAAGCGAAATAGAAAATCTTAAAAAAGAACTTCAAAAGAAAATTGGAAACAAAGAATTAATTCTTAATATTAAAGAAGAAAGAAAACCTCATTTAAGCGCTCAGCTTGCGGCTGAAAACATTGCTACTCAGATAGAAAGAAGGGTGGCATTCAGAAGAGCTATGAAAAAAGCTATTCAAAATGCTTTAAAAGCCGGAGCTAAAGGAATTAAAGTTCAGGTAGCCGGAAGATTAAACGGTGCCGAAATGGCGAGAACTGAATGGTATCTTGAAGGAAGGGTTCCGCTTCACACACTAAGAGCTAAAATTGATTACGGTTTTGCCGAAGCTTTAACAACATACGGAATTATCGGAGTTAAAGTTTGGATATTCAAAGGTGAGGTTTTACAAAGAAGAAATAATGAAGTAGCTTCTACTACTGAGGAAAAAAGACCTCAAAGAAGAAGAAAAGGACGCAGAAATGTTAATGCCAAAAAGAACTAAATACAGAAAACAACAAAAAGGTAGAAACAGAGGTAAGGCGTACAGAGGAAACAGCCTTGCATTTGGAACATACGGACTTAAAGCAATTGAACTTGGAAGAATTAACTCTAGACAAATTGAAGCCGGTAGGGTTGCACTAACGAGAACTATGAAAAGAACTGGTAAAGTTTGGATTAGAGTATTTCCTGATAAACCTTTAACTTCAAAACCGGTTGGTGTGAGAATGGGTAAAGGTAAAGGTAGCGTTGAAGAGTGGGTTATGAATATTAAACCTGGAAGAATTATTTTTGAACTTACCGGTGTTGATAATGATACAGCAATTCGTGCATTAACTCTTGCAGCTGCAAAATTACCTTTTAAAACAAAAATTGTAACAATGGAGAGTGAAAATGAGCTATACTAAATTAAATGTAGCGGATTTGGTTCAAAAAAGTGAAGCTGAATTACAAGAGCTTCTTAAAAATAAAAAAATGGAACTTTTTGAGACAAGAATGAAACTAAAAACTATGCAGCTACAAGACACATCTTTAGTTTCTAAAATCAGAAAAGATATCGCAAGAATTAAAACAGCGATGAGACAAAAAAGGGGTAACTAATGCCTAAAAGAATAATTATTGGAAAAGTTATTAAAAAAACTGGTGATAAAACAATTAACGTATTAGTTGAAAGAAAAGTTTTACACCCTAAATATCATAAAATTGTTAAAAAATTTAAAAAATATTTAGTTCATGATGAAAAAAATGAAGCAAATGTTGGAGATGTTGTGAGTGCTATTGAGCACAGACCAATTTCTAAAAGAAAATCTTTTGTTTTAAAAGAGATTCTTGAAAGAGGAGAATAAGAATGATTCAACCATTTACAAGACTAAAAGTTGCTGATAACAGCGGTGCTAAAGAAATTATGTGTATTAAAGTTTTGGGAGGGTCAAAAAGAAGATATGCTACAGTTGGCGACATTATTGTTGCATCTGTTAAAAAAGCCCTTCCAAACGGAAAAGTAAAAAAAGGACAAGTTGTTAAAGCTGTAATAGTTAGAACAAAAAAAGAAGTTCAAAGAGAAAACGGTTCTTTAATCAGATTTGATGATAACGCTGCAGTTATTATTGATGCTAAAAAAGAACCTGTTGGGACAAGAATTTTCGGTCCAATTGCCAGAGAAGTTAGATATGAAGGTTTCCAAAAAATTACATCACTTGCTCCGGAGGTGCTATAATGGCTGCTAGAAAAAATCTACCTCCTAAATTCAAAATTAAAAAAGGCGACACTGTAAAAGTGATTGCCGGGGATGACAGAGGTAAAACAGGTGAAGTTTTAAAAGTGCTTCCAAAAGAAGCGAAAGTAATTGTTAAAGGTGTGAATATTGTTAAAAAGGCTGTTAAGCCAACTGAAGCCAACCCAAAAGGTGGTTTTGAATACATTGAAAAACCTATTCACATTTCAAACGTAAAAAAAGTAGAAGGCTAAGAGATGTTTGAAGTAAAAGAAAGATATTTAAAAGAAGTAAGACCAAAATTGGTCGAAGAATTTGATATTAAAAATCCTATGCTTATACCTAATCTTGAAAAAATTGTTGTAAGTGCTGGTGTAGGTGAAGGTAGCAGAGATAAAAAATTCCTTGAAAGCGTAGCTGATACTCTTACAATAATTACAGGGCAAAAAGCTGTAATTACTCCTGCAAAAAAATCTGTTGCAGGATTTAAAGTAAGAGAAGGTATGCCTGTAGGTGTAAAAGTTACACTTAGAGGCGACAGAATGTGGAGCTTTTTACAAAAATTAATTTCAGTTGCTCTTCCAAGAGTGAGAGACTTTAAAGGTGTAAAAAGAGACGGATTTGATGGAAGAGGTAATTTTAACTTCGGTCTTACAGAACAATTGGTGTTTACTGAAGTAGATTACGATTCAATTATCAGAGTTCACGGTATGAATATTAATATTTCAACAACAACAGAAGATGATAAAATGGCTGAGAGAATGCTAGAACTTATCGGATTCCCATTTACAAAAGGAAAAGCAAATGGCTAAAAAAAGTATGATAGCTAAAGCTAAAAGAAAACCTAAATATAAAGTTAGAGCATACACAAGATGCTCTATTTGCGGTAGAGTTCACTCTGTTTACAGAGATTTTGGTATTTGCAGGATTTGTTTAAGAAAAATGGCAAATGAGGGATTACTCCCTGGTGTTAAAAAAGCTAGTTGGTAAAAGGATGCCGAGATGATGAGCGATATTATTGCAGACGGATTAACAAGAATCAGAAACGCTGCACTGAGAAAACTTGAAGTTACGAAACTTAACTATTCGCGCCTTATGGAAGATGTATTAAAAGTTTTCCAAGAAAAAGGTTATATTGAAGGTTATAAAGTAATTGAAGACGGAAACAAAAAATTTATAAATGTTACACTTAAATATGATGAAAACGGTGAGAGCGTAATTAACGAAGTTAAAAGAATTTCTAAACCTGGAAGAAGAGTTTACAAAGGTTACGAAGATATTAAAAACTTCAAAAACGGATTTGGAACTATTGTAGTTTCTACAAATAAAGGTGTATTAGCAAACGATGAAGCCTACAGACAAAAAGTAGGCGGAGAAGTAATTTGTAGTATCTGGTAAGGAGAAAATTAATGAGTAGAATAGGTAAATTGCCCGTAAAGTTAGCTTCTGGCCTTGAAGCTAAGCTTGAAGGGAATAAATTAATTATAAAAAAAGGCCAAGATGAAAAAGTTATTGATACAAAAGGTGTAGTAAAAGTTAATATTGACGGTGATACTATAACTTTTGCACCTGTTAACGAAAATGATAAATTTGCTAAAGCTATGTGGGGGACTGTTAGAGCGCTTGCTAACAATGCTGTTATAGGTTTAACAAAAGGTTTTGAGAAAAAACTTGAAATTAACGGTGTTGGTTACAGAGCAGCGGTTAAAGGTAATGTTTTAGAATTACAACTCGGGTTTTCACACCCTATTAATTATGAAATTCCTGCTGGAATTACTATTACAGTTGAAAAAAACATTATTACCGTAAAAGGTAGTGACAAACAACAAGTAGGGCAAGTAGCAGCTGAAATAAGAAGCTTCAGAAAACCTGAACCATACAAAGGTAAGGGTGTTAAATATGTTGATGAAGTTATCATTAGAAAAGCTGGTAAAACAGCTAAAAAATAAGGGTGAGAGATGAGAAGAAGTAAAGAATTAGCAAGAAGAGATTTAAGAAGACTTAAAAGAAAAAGAAGAGTAAGAGGCAGAATCAGCGGGACTGCTGAAATGCCAAGAGTTACTATTTATAAGTCAAATAAATATATTATTGTTCAAGCTATTGATGATACAGCTGGAAAAACTTTGGTATTTTTAAATACAGGGCATATTGAAAACAAACTTCCGGCTAATATAAACGGTGCTAAAGAAGCTGCTAAAATTTTTGCTGAAAAATTAAAAGAAGCAGGAATTGAAAAAGTTGCTTTTGATAGAAATGGATATAAATATCATGGTGTAGTTGCAGCATTTGCAGATACTCTAAGAGAAAATGGTATAAAACTGTAAAGGAAAAGGCAAATGGCTAAAAGAGAAGTTATTAAAGATTATAACAGAGAAGAATTTGAAGAAGTAGTTGTTAATGTTGGAAGAATTACTAAAGTTGTTAAAGGTGGTAGAAGATTCAGATTTAACGCTTTAGTAGTTGTTGGAAATAAAAAAGGAATAGTTGGAGTTGGAACTGGTAAAGCAAAAGAAGTTCCTGATGCTATTAAAAAAGCTATTGATGATGCATTTAAAAATTTAGTTAAAATTGAAGGTATTCATGGTAATACAATTAACCATGATGTTGAAGTTAAATTCAATGCATCAAAAATTTTATTAAAACCGGCCAGTGAAGGTACAGGGTTAATTGCAGGTGGTGCGGTAAGACCGGTACTGGAACTTGTGGGAATTAAAGATATTCTTTCTAAATCACTTGGATCAAACAATCCACACAATCTTGTAAGAGCGACTGTTGAAGCTCTTAAAAAGATTAAAAGTAAAAAGGCGTAAAGATGGCATTAGAAAACTTAAAACCGGCTTGCGGGTCAACTCATAAAACAAAAAGAGTGGGACGCGGACCTGCCAGCGGATACGGAAAAACATCAACAAGAGGTCAAAAAGGTCAAAAATCCAGAACTGGTTACAAACAAAAAAGAGGTTTTGAAGGTGGTCAACAGCCAATTCAAAGAAGATTACCTAAAATCGGTTTTAAATCAAGAGTGGTAAAACCTCAGGCTATTAATGTTGATAAATTTAGCGCAATTTTAGAACTTGATGAAATTACAATGGAAAATTTAGCTAAAGTTGTAAAATTAAGAGCTGAAAAAGTAAAACTTATTGGTACTAAAGCAAAAGAATTAAAAGATAAAATAAAAGATAGTAATATTACTACTTCTGGAAAGTAAGGGTATGAATCCGATAGCTAAAAAAATTCTTATAACCCTTGGCTTTCTTCTTGTTTACAGAATTCTTGCCTATGTTCCTGTTCCGGGGGTTAATATAGATGTAATCAAAGATTTTTTTGCAGGGCACCAGCATGATGCTTTGGGTCTATTAAATATGTTCAGCGGTAATGCTGTTAGCAGAATGAGTATTATTGCTCTTGGTGTTATGCCTTACATTACAGCTTCAATTATTATGGAACTTCTTGCTGCGACATTTCCGGGGCTTGGTGAACTTAAAAAAGACAGCAGTGGATTTCAAAAATATATGCAGATAATTAAATATTCAACTGTTGCTATTGCTTTTATTCAGGCAATCGGAATTGCAATCGGGCTTTCTCATTTAACAGGTCGTGGCGGTGAAAGTGCGGTAATGATTGACAATACTACATTTATATTTTTAACTGCATTTTCAATGCTCGGCGGTACTATGTTTTTGGTCTGGATTGGTGAACAGATTACCGAAAAAGGTATTGGAAACGGTATCAGTTTAATCATTTTTGCAGGTATTGTAAGTAGAATTCCGGCGGCGATTGTAGGAACACTTAATTTGGTAGATGTGGGTGAGCTAAGCGTAATAGGACTTATTTTTGTTTTAATTATTGTGGTTGCAACTGTTTCATTTATTATTTATGTGGAGCTAGCCGAAAGAAGGATTCCAGTTTCTTATCAGAAAAAAGTTTTAATGCAAAACAGATTTAAAAGAATTATGAATTATATTCCGATTAAAGTGAATTTGAGTGGGGTAATACCTCCCATTTTTGCAAGTGCAATTTTAATGTTCCCTTTAACTGTACTTAGCGGGGTTAGTAATCCGATATTAATTTCTATCAGGGACGCTTTAAATCCAAATGGTTATTTATTTCATATTATAGAATTTTTACTTGTTATATTTTTTGCATATTTTTATGCATCAATTGTATTTAATGCAAAAGATATTGCAGAAAATCTTAAAAAACAAGGTGGTTTTATTCCTGGAATCAGACCGGGTGAGAGTACGGCTAAATTTTTAAACGAAGTTGCAAGCAGATTGACTTTCTGGGGATCTATGTATTTGGGAATAATTACAATACTTCCATGGCTTTTAGTAAAACTTATGGGTATTAATTTTTATTTTGGTGGAACCGCTGTATTGATCGTTGTGCAAGTAGCAATTGATACAATGAGAAAAATTCAGGCACAACTTACTATGCAAAAATATGACACTCTCTCAGTTACAGGGCTTTAAGCCCCCTTTTTTAATTTATAATAAAAAATGGACAATTGAGAATTAAAAATGAAAAGTTTGAAAATAGGAGAAAAAAATTGGCTATAGCTATTAGAAAACCTAGTGAAATAGAAGAAATTAAAAAAGCCGGTAAAATTGTTGGTAAGACTCTTAAACTTCTTAGGGAAAATGCAAAACCCGGTGTTACACCACTTGAACTTGATAAAATGGCCGAGGACTTTATCAGAAGTCAGAATGCAAGACCTGCTTTTAAAGGTTTATATGATTTTCCAAATGCCGTTTGTATTTCAAAAAACGGTGTTGTAATACACGGAATTCCCGATAATGAACCTTTAAAAGAAGGTGATGTGGTCGGATTTGACGTTGGAGCTGAACTTAACGGATGGTATGGGGATGCCGCAATTACTGTCGGAATCGGAAATATTAAAGAAGAACACCAGAAAATGATAGATGTTGCAAAAGGCGCATTATATCACGCAATTGAAAATATAAAACCGGGTATGAGATATAAACAGATTAGTAAGCTTATTGAAGATTATATTACATCTCACGGATATGTACCTTTAAGGGGATACAGCGGACATGGAATTGGAAGAAAACCTCATGAAGAACCTCAAATCCTTAATTATGTAGAAGGTAAACCGAATCAGGGTGAGAAAGTAAAAAACGGACATGTTTTCTGTCTTGAACCAATGCTGTGCCATAAAAACGGTGAACCAGTTTTAGGTGAGGACGGATGGTCTGTATATTGTGAAGATTTGGATGTGGGGGTTCATTATGAACATCAGATTGCAGTAGTTGAAAATAGAGCAATAATTTTAACGGAGGAGAATTAATGGCAAAAGACGTTTTAGAAGTAGATGGAATAGTAAAAGAGGCACTTCCCAATGCAATGTTTAAAGTAGAACTTGAAGGTCTTAAAAAAGAAGTGTTATGTCATATAAGTGGCAAAATTAGAATGAATTATATTAAAATAGTACCGGGTGATAAGGTAAAAGTGGAAATTAATCCGTACAGTCTTGATAAGGGAAGAATTACTTACAGATATAAATAAATGGAAAATGTATAATGGAGAATGGAAAATAATAAAATTTTAATTATCCATTTTCAATTATCCATTATTCAGTCAGTTTCATCGCAAGGTCTGTAAGTTTGTTTCTGTATATGTTTTTAAGTTCCACATGGGCTATTGCCTCATGTGGCAAAAGTTGTTGAAGTCTGTAAAGTCCGCTGTCTTTTTTTGAAATAGTAGAATATGTCTGATATAAATCACCAAGTAAAAAGAGTTTGCTCCCTTCACTCATTCTGCTTAAAATCATACTCATATATTCTCTTGTAATAAGCTGAACTTCATCTACTATTAAAATTTCTCCTTCAAGTATGGAAACACCCTGAATCATATTAAGAGGGATTATTTCAAATTTTTCAAAAAAGAGCTGGTTTTTTATATTTTCGTAATTCATACCCTTGGAATCTTTGTACATATAATTCAGGGCACTTAAAAAACCGCCCGCCCATTCCAGCATTTTTTCATCTTTGCTTCCGGGTAAAAATCCTATATCATAAGCTGAACTGATTCCGATAGGGGGACGTGTTATAAAAATTTTTCTTTTGGTTTGGCTTAGTGCCATTGCAGTTGCAATGAGTGTTTTTCCGCTTCCAAACCTTCCTGTAATTAATGCGGCTTCACTTTCTTTCATAGCATATACAGCACATTTTTGATAAATGTCTTTTGGCTCTATAATTGATGCTCCTTTTACCCTGATTTTGCTGGTTTCTGGAATATTGTCTATTCTTTCAATTCCTTTGTGTGGATTATAGCAGTATGCAAGGTCTCTTACTTCATCTTTTGTAATTACAAAATCCCAGGGTTTAAGTTCGTAGTTAAATTTTTCTTTTATATATTTTTTAAATTCATTTACTTCTTTTACGCCAAGAAAATGGCCAAACTCAAAATTTTTATCTTTTATTAAAATATTATCTCCTTATTGTATTTTCATTGAAAAATCTTTAAATACTGCGTGATGAATGATAGCCCCGCTGCTGATTGCATCTACACCTGTATCAATGTATTTTTTTATATTTTCCAAAGTCACGTTTCCACTGGCCTCCAATAAAACTTTTGGAAAATTGTCATTTCTAAATTCAGCAACTTTTTTTATTTCATCAAATTCCATGTTATCGCACATTACTATATCAGCCCCGGCTTCCATAGCCTCTTTTGCCATTTCAAAATTTTCGCACTCAACTTCTATTTTTGTGGTAAAAGGAATAAGTTTTCTTGCTTTATTAATAGCTTCTTTTATTGATGTAAAAAGCGCTAAATGGGTATCTTTTAGCATCAAACAGTCATCAAGGCCGAGCCTGTGGTTTGTAATTCCTCCGCAAAATGCCGCATATTTTTCAAAAATCCTTAATTTTGGTCTTGTTTTTCGTGTATCAAGAATTTTTATTTTATTATCTGCAATTTTAGAAAATTTATATGCATTGCTTGCAATTCCACTTGCATGTTGCAAAATATTCAGCATTGTTCTTTCAATTGAAAGGATGTCTTTGGCATTACCGTAAACTTCAAAAATAATATCCCCGTTTTTATATTCGCTTCCGTCTTTATAAAAAAAATCAAATTTCACATCAGCAATTTCGCTGAAATATTTAATATATTCAAGCCCTGCAACTATACCCTCACTTTTTGATTTTACAAAAGCTGTTGTTTCCCCTTTTATTAAACTTCTTGCCAAATCCCCTCTGCCTATATCTTCATTTAAGGCTTCTTTTAAGAAATCAACTATTTGATGCTTCATTAAATTCATGAGAGCTCCATCATTCTCTCAAGTGCTTTTTTTGCGTTTTTTGCAATATCTTTTTCAACTTCTATTTTATTATATCCTTTTCCCTCATCTATTGATTTTAAAAGATTATATAAGTCTTTCAAGGTTGTTTCATTCATACTAGGACATTCTGGTTTGGTTGAACTTAAGATATATATGTTAGGATTTATGTTTTCTTTAATCCAGTTTACAAAATTTATTTCGGTTCCGATTGCAATTTTTTCATTTTTATGGGATTTTACGTATTCTAAAATCTGCGAAGTGCTTCCCGCAAAGTCTGCTTTTGCCACAACTTCAGGAGAACATTCCGGATGAACGGCTATTTTAATATCGGGATATCTTTCTCTGTAAAAATCAATGTGTTCCGGCATAAAAAGCTGATGTACGGAGCAGTGCCCGTCAAAACAGATGATATCAGCTTCCTGCCATCCAACTTCACCTATTATTTTTGATTTCACACCGAGTTTTATAGCCGTGTTGGTACCCAGATTTTTATCTGGCAGGAAAAATACTTTTTTGTTTTGAGAAAGTGCCCATTCTATAATTTTTTTCGAATTTGAGCTTGTACAGGTAAGTCCGCCTTCTTTTGCCACAATAGCCTTTGTTTTAGCGGTAGAATTTATATATGTAATCGGAATAAAATCAATATTGTTTTCTTTTAATAATTGTATGTTATTTTCTACTAAATTTTCTTTGGCCATTCTTGCCATTGAACAATCGGCAAGTTTTGGCATATAAACATCAATGTTTGGATTTAATATTTTTGCACTCTCTCCCATAAATTTTACACCGCAGAAAATTAGGGGATTATTTATATTTGCTGTTTTTTTGGCAAGGGCAAGACTGTCACCGGTTAAGTCAGCCAGTTCAAAAACTTCTTTTTTTTCATAATAATGGGCGGCGATTGTAATATTCAGTTTTTCTTTCAATTTTTTGATTTCTTCAACCATTAAATCCCTTTTTGTATTATTTTATCAAAAATTAGTATAATTGCATAAAAATGTAAAATAAGACACTAACTAAATACACTCAACAAAAGTGTAAATTTTTAAACGCTAAATAAAAGCTAAAAAGCATTAACTCACTCCGTTCAAACAAAATGCTTTTTTTAATGCTTTTATTTAGCTAAAATTTGCAATTGTTTCGTTTTATTTAGTCAGTGTTTAAATTAGGTTTACTAAAAGGATAAAAATGCATAATTTATTATGGTATCTTGCAGCATATTTGATTGGGGGAATTCCGTTTGGATATCTAATAGCAAAATATTTTGCCGGAATTAATATTAAAGAACACGGAAGCGGCAATATCGGTGCTACAAATGTTTTGAGGGTTTTAAAGGAAATAGACCCGGCTCGCGCCAAAAAACTTGCGGCAGTTACACTTTTTTTAGATGCCTTTAAAGGGGCGTTTGTAGTGCTTTTGGCAAAATTTTTTGGGGTTTGTGATGCAACGCTTTGGGCTATTGCTGTAATTGCGGTTATAGGTCACTGTTTTTCTCCTTATTTAAAATTTGAGGGAGGAAAAGGAGTTGCTACAACTGCCGGGGTTTTGCTTGTTTTAATTCCAAAAGCAGTGCTCGTTGGTTTGGTTGTATGGTTTATTATGGCTAAGACTATCAGAATTTCGTCACTCAGTTCACTTACAGGGATACTTGTGGGAATGGCAAGTAGTTATATTTTATATCCTGATTTGTCAATTCGTTCACATGCTCCGTTGTGGATAATTGCTTTTGTGGTGATTTATAAACACAAAGAAAATATTTACAGAATTCTTACAGGACAAGAAAAGAGAGTGGTTTAAAAAGTGAAAAATTAAAAATGAAAAGTGAAAAGATAATGGAAAATGGAGAATTTAGGATTGTAATAGAAGAACTGACTTTTAAAGCTATTATAGGAATTTTGGAGGAAGAGAGGGTTAATGAACAGTTGGTTGTGGTTAACTGTAAAATAGATTATGAAGGTAAGGAAAACTTTATAAATTATGCTGAAGTCTGTGATTTGATTCAAAATTCAATTATTGAAAATAAGTTTAAATTAATTGAAGAGGCGGTTGAATTTATAGAAAAAAAATTATTGGAGAAATATTCCAATATGAAAACACTTTATCTTCAGATAAAAAAGCCTGAAATTTTAAAGAATGCTTTAGTGGGAGTGGAAATTTTAAGAAAATATTAATTTTTGCTATAATTTTTATAGCTTTTTTGTTAAAGGAGATTTATGAGAATTTTAGTTGTCGAAAAAGATGAAACATTAAACCATTTAATAGTAAAAGCCCTCAATGAATCCGGATATAAAAGTGATTCTGCCTATACTGTCAAGGATGCTAAATATTTTTTAGATGTCAGGCATTATAATCTTGTAATAATAGATACGGATTTTGGACTTAGCGAAGTTTTTAAATTTATTAATTTTGCCAAAGACACCTATCCTTTAATAAAAATTATTTTAATCTCAAACGATATGTCGATTGAAACTGAAATTAAATGTTTAAAAATGGGGGCTGATGATTATATAAGAAAACCAATAAACTTTGATTTGTTAATAGCGAGGGTAAATGTAGCCCTTAGAGCTGGCAGGGAATCTCAGATAAAAATAAAAGATTTGGTTATTTTAAAAGATGAAGAAAAAATAATTTATAAAGATAAAGAGACATATCTCAAAGGAAAATCTTTTGAGGTTTTTATGCATTTGGCAAGGTATCCCAATCAGGTAATTTCAAAAGAACAGCTTCTTGATGCAATTTGGGAAGAACCGGAACTTGTAACCCCGAATGTAATTGAAGTTGCTATAAATCAAATACGTCAAAAGGTTGACAAAGTTTTTAAAATTGATACAATAAAGACCATTCGCCGAAGAGGCTATAAATTTTGTTATCCAAAGGAGTGATATGTCATTAAAAATAACAGAAGAATGCATTGCTTGTGATGCATGCGTTGATGAATGTCCAAACGGTGCAATAGAGGCTGGTGAGCCTATTTATGAAATAGACCCGGACCTTTGTACAGAATGTATAGAATATGGGGGAGAACCCCAGTGTGTACAGGTTTGCCCTGTAGATGCGATTGTGCCGGATCCTGATAATGTTGAAAGTGCGAAAGAACTAAAATTGAAAGCGGAACTTATCCATAAGGGTGAAGAAGAGTAATGGCAAAAATTACCGCTGTTATTGATATAGGTTCTAATTCCGCCAGAATGGCCGTTTTTAAAAAAACGAGCCGTTTTGGCTTTTATCTTTTAAGGGAAGAAAAAAGCCGTGTCAGAATCAGTGAAGGTGCTTATGAAAACGGAGGTAATTTACAGGATTTTGCTATTAAAAGAGCTTTGTATGCCCTAAAAGAATTTCTTTTAATAGCAAAATCCTTAAAAGTCCGTAAAATTTTAGCAGTTGCAACGTCTGCGGTTAGAGATGCCCCGAATAAAGCCGAATTTTTAAAAGAGGTAAGAAAAATTGGTATAAATCTTAAAGTTATTGATGGAGAAAAAGAGGCTTTTTTCGGAGGAGTTGCCGTTGCCAATCTCCTTTATAAAGAAAACGGGGTCAGTGTGGATATAGGAGGTGGAAGCTGTGAACTTTCACTTATCAGAAATAGAAAAGTGGAAAAAACCGCTACCCTTCAGTTAGGGACAGTGAGATTAAAAGAGCTTTTTTTTGACAAAAAAAATATTGCAGGTGCAAAAAAATATATAAAGTCAGAATTAATTAAATTAGATAAAAATTTTAAAGATAATACTGTATTCGGTATAGGTGGGACCGCCAGGGCTTTGGCACAGGTTATAATGAAAAAAAATGAATATCCCCTTGACATTTTGCACGGATTTACATATTCAAATAAAGAGCTTGAATTTTTGGAAAATCTTATTTATAAAAATGATGAAGAATTATTAAAAGTGGGAATCAAACCCGAAAGACTTGACGTTATTAGACCCGGGATTTTAACATTTGTGGAAGTTATTAAATATTTAAAAGCCAAAGAAATTGTAACAAGCGGTGTGGGCGTTAGAGAAGGGGTTTTTTTAAGTGATTTATTAAGAAACGATAATTTAATGTTTCCCAAAAATTTCAATCCTTCAGTCAGAACTATTATAGATGTTTATAATATAAATAGAAAAACAGCTTCATATGAGACAAAAATAGTTTTAAATTTATTTGATTTGTTAAAAAACGATTTTAAACTGGATGAAAAATACAAAAAACATCTCACATATGCGATTAAACTTTCACGTGCAGGGGAGCTTATAGATTTTTATGAAGCCCATAAGCATACGGATTATATTTTACTTAATGCCTTGCATTATGGATTTTCCCATAAAGACAGACTTTTAATTTCAAAAATAATCAGGTTTCATAAAAGAAAAAAAATTAAAAAAAGGGAAGTTGAAAAATTTAAAAATTTACTTCCTAAAAAAGAAATTTTAGAAAAACTGTGCAATATTTTTTTGGTTGCAAAAATTGTTAACCAAAATTTATCTATGCCTGAAATTAAAATAAAAAAAGAAGGTAAAAAAATTATAATAGAAGGTAAAAATTTATATCTTGCAAGTGAAAAAATAAAAACAAAGAAACTTTTTTTTGAAATTAACATCATAAATAAAGGCTGAAAAATGAAAAAAATTCTTTTAATTTTACCTTTGGTTTTTGTGGGATGCAGTCTTACCAATGCTCCTGCCAAAGTAAAAGAATTTACCAAATGTTATGTTCATAAAATTCCTGCACCTTTTTGGGTATGTTATGAAACAAATTTTATGAGTGTTGGAAAAGTGCATACCAAAAAAAATACAAGACTTGCCGAACAGGAGGCATATGCCGTGGGTATGAAAAATTTAAGTGAAAAAATTTTGATTAAAACCAAAGAATTTTTAAGAAAGTTAAACTGTAAAGACAAAAGTGTTTTGGCAAAAGTAAAATCTTTTGTTATTACAAATGCCGTTAGTGACGGTACATGGTATGATAAAAAAACTCAGATTTTATATGTAAAAGTTGTTGTAGATAAAAATGAATTTAAAAATTTTCTATTTAATTCCCTTAAAGGATATGATAAAAAAGTTTTAGAAGCGGCTTTTAATGAAAGTTTTTGATTTTGTGGTAATAGGGGCTGGAATAGCAGGATTTTTGAGTGCTTATAGACTTAAAGAATTTAATACACTTCTTATAGATAAAAAAGGTATACTTGAAGGTGCAAGCGGGGCTGCAGGGGCATTTTTGTTTCCAAAAATAGGGTTTGACAGTTCTTATACTAGATATATTAACAATTCTATAATCGAAGCTTTAAAATTTTATAAAAATTTAGATATTGATACCCATACAAAGGGGGTTCTTCTTTTGCCCCGCGATGATAGGGATATAGAAAAATTCAAACAATATGAAAAAGAAATAAGACTTCCTTTTAAAAAGTTAAACGGAGGATTTTTTTTTGATATAGGTTCGATAGTTGAAGTTGATGAGGTCAGAAAAAAAATAAAAGTGAATTTTAAACAAATTGAAGTTAAAAAAATAGAATTTAAAGATGATATCTGGATTATTAATGATGAAATAAAAACAAAAAATGTAATTTTGGCAACCGGTTATGAAAAAATTGTCGATATTCCATATATTAACATCAGACCTGTGTGGGGAGAGAGAATTGAGTTAAATGGAAAATCTAAAACGGATAATGAAAAATTGGATATTTATTATCATAAAAACTGTTCATTGGCTTTTGTAAACAATAAATTTCGAATCGGGGCAACCCATAAGAGAAACTGTTTGGAATGCAGGGAAAATTTAGAAGAAGCTGAATATTTAATTAAAAAAGCAAATGAAATTATGGAAATAAGCGGTGAAATAGTATCCATTAAAGGGGGTCAGAGGGCTGCAAGTGTTGATTATTTTCCTATAGTTGGTAAAATTATAGATGTAGATAGGACTCTTTTGGAAAATAAACATATTGTAAAAGGTGAAATGCCTAAAAAAATTTTTTATAAAAAGGGTCTTTATATTATTAACGGAATGGGGGGAAGAGGATTTTCTAATGCGGTAAGTGCTTCGCAAATGTTAAAAGAAGTGATTTTAGAAAGTAAAGAAAGTATTTTGGACTCAAAAAGACTTTTTGTTAAATGGGCGAGACGTGAAGGGGAGAGATATTTAAATGAAAAGTTAAAAGTGTAAGTGAAAAATGGAGAATTTAGAATGAAAATATAAAGGAAAAAAATGTTAAAAATAGATAAAGTTACGAAACAGTTTGGTGGTGTTGTTGCTATAAAAGATGTAACTTTTCATGTGAAACCAATGGAAATTTTTGCCCTTGTAGGTCCAAACGGTGCAGGTAAAACGACTCTTTTTAACATTATAACAGGGGCATTTCCTCCTACAAGCGGACATGTTTATTTTAAAGATGAGGAAATTACAGGGCTTAAACCTAATGAAATTGTAAAAAGAGGTATTGCAAGAACTTTTCAAAATATCAGACTTTTTAATTCTATGAGTGTGCTTGAAAATGTTTTAATAGGATTTCATAACCATATAGAATATAATTTTTTTGAAGCCCTTTTCAGGGTGCCTAAATTTTTTAAAGAAGAAAAAATTCATAAAGAAATGGCAATGGAGATTTTAAAATTTCTCGGAATTGATGAGTATGCAGATATTAATGCTAAGGCGCTCAGTTATGGAAATCAGAGAAAAGTGGAAATAGCAAGGGCTTTGGCGACCGAACCTGATTTGCTTTTGCTTGATGAACCGGCTGCCGGGATGAATCCAAAAGAAACGGAAGAACTTGCAAACACTGTTTTTAAGTTAAGGGAAATTAAAGAAAAAACAATTCTTTTTATCGAACACGATATGAAATTTGTCCAAAAAATAGCAGACAGAGTAATGGTACTTGATTACGGTAAAACAATTTTTGAAGGAAAACCAGCCGATATGATGAAAGACGAACAGGTTATCAAAGCATATCTCGGGGATATTGAAGTTTAATTTAATGGATAATGTAAAATAAAAAAGGATTGAGATGCTGAAGGTTAAAAATTTAAAAGTAAAATACGGCGTAATTGAGGCGGTTAGAGGAATTAATTTTGAAGTAAGGGCGGGTGAAATTGTTACAATTATCGGAGCCAACGGCGCCGGTAAAACTTCAACCCTTAATGCTATTTTTAATTTGGTAAAAAAAGAGGGGAGTGTAGAATTTGTAGAAGCAGATATTTCCCGTCTTGCAACTCATCAGATAGTAAAAAGAGGGCTTGCTTTAGTACCTGAGGGCAGAAAAATTTTTATCAATTTAACAGTTGAGGAGAATTTAAAAATCGGTGCATATTTAAATGATGAAAATTTTGAAAGACTAAGAGACAGAATATATGATATATTCCCTAGGCTTAAAGAAAAAAGAAATAATTACGGGGGAAGTCTAAGCGGAGGTGAGCAGCAAATGCTTGCAATTGCAAGGGCGCTTATGAGTGAGCCTAAAATGCTAATTCTTGATGAGCCAAGCCTTGGGCTTGCTCCTATTATTGTAAAAGATGTTTTTGAAATTTTACTTAAACTGAATAAAGAAGAGGATGTGACAATTTTACTTGTGGAACAAAATGCAGGGGCTGCCCTTAGAATTGCAAACCGAGGATATGTAATGGAAAACGGACTTCTTGTAATGGAAGATCAAGCAAAAAATCTTCTTGAGAGTGATGAAATTAAGAAAAAATACCTTGGAGGGTAAATTTAATGGATAATTGAAAATTGAGAATGGATAATTGATTTTTTTAATTTTCCATTATACATTGTGCATTTTACATTTTATTAAGTATTTCCCCAATTCTTTTTCTCATTCCTTTGCTCATTTTCATATTGTGATAAGCCCAAGAAAGATAACTAATATCAATTTCCGCCACATCTTCAACGAGCATTCCTTTATATTTTCCAAAAGCAAACCTGTATTCAGGCTGTTCTTCCATATTTGCCAAATGGTGTTCAATGGAATATTTCAAATCCGGTTCCAAATCGGCACTTTCAAGTATAAATTCTATATAATCCGGGTCTTTTATAATGACTTCTTTAATATCTTTAAATTTATGTTTGCCCGTGTAAAATTTATCATATAAAATAGGCTCTTGTGTAAGTTGAACAAGTTCTTCAACACTTTTGTTAAATTCTTTTACAAGATATTCAAAAAGAAGTGTTAAAACAACAACATCCCCCAGAGCATCGTGGGCGTTAATTGTAATATTATATTTTTCGCATATTTCTTTTTCTTTTTTATAAAGCCCCAATGCGTATCGGTTATATTGAAGTGAATATTTACTATCTTTTATTAAATGTTTTAAAATCCTGAAAGTATCAATTATTTTAAAAAATGGGTTAAAATTTTCTTTTTTCAACATATTTAAATCAAATTCGGCATTGTGAATTACCACAATATTTTCGGGAGAGTTTAGCTCTTTTAGTCTTTTAAAGGCTTTTGTATGTTTTAATCTTGGTTTGTCCTCCACCATTTCGTTTGTTATGTGGTGGACCGCCATAGCTTCAAAAGAAATTGGCATTCCTGGATTTGCCAGGTCATTATGTATTTCTTCAATTTCAAGATTTTCATTCATTACAATATAGCTTAGTTGAATTATTTTATCCTCTTCTTTATTTCCCGTAGTTTCTGTATCAAGCAGTATTATTTTCATTTATTTCCTTAATAAGTGGTATTTTTATACTGTATCCGTTTTGTGAATTTTCAATTTCAAAAAAATCTGATTTAATTTTTTTAAACGGCTTTGTAATTATATCAATTTGGGCAAGGGGGTATTTTTTGTTATCTATTTTTATGTATTCTCCCACTATAATTTTAGAAGATATTTTTGCACTTTTAGAATTTTCTAGCATTTCAAAAATAATATTTAATAATTCTTTTTTGTTTAAATAGATTTCAGGAATGGAAGGGTCGTAAAAAGTGTCAATATTAATGCCTTTAAGATTTAAATATTCTTTTACAAATTCAAGCAGCATTGAAAATTTGACTTTTTCCAGATTATGCAGGGTTAAATTCTGCTTTTCGGTATTTATAAAAAACCTAACTCCAAGTTTTTCCTCATAAAAACCTATTGAATATCCCATAAATTCAAATTTATCAAATTTTATTTCTTTAAATTCCGTTTTTATGCCATTATTTGGGGCGTTTTTAATAGCAAATTCAAAAACTTCTTTTTTATTAATATAAGAGAGAAATATTTCAGCTTCCTGGTTGCAGTAAATAATATTTGATTTGTAATCAAATACAATAAAAGGGTTTATGTCATATTCAATCCAGAATTTAAACACCTAAAGCCTTCATTTTTTTTGTAAGAGTAACCCTGTTAATTTTTAGTTTTTCGGAAATTTTAAGTTTTGAGCGGTATTTCTCTTTCATTGCCGTAAATAGGTTTTTTTCAAAAAGGTTTATCTCCTCTTCATATGTTGAATGTTCATTTTTTAAAATCTCTTTTAAAATTTCATATATTTCATTTTTGTTTGGTTTTAACATTTCTTTGTAAATCTGTCTTTTTAATGAGTTTAAATTTTCAGAGATATCCGGATTTTTTATAATAATATTTTTATTTATTTTAAGCTCTTCTTTTGCTTTTTTGGTAAAATACTCTATAAAAAATTCTATATCCTCCGGATGTTCTTTGAGGGGTTTTAATTCAATTTCAATTTCAAAATATTTTCTAAAAACAGATCTATTTAAGGGTTTTGAACCTGTTGCAACCATAATTGGAAAATTTGTATTCGGAATTAGATTTTCATCAAAATTTTCTATTATGCATGGATGATTGGGATTAATTTTATTAATTATCGCGTTTGGGGCAATGTATCTGGCAAGGGTTGTTTTACCGACACCCCTTTCACCCCATATATATACGTTTAAATTAAGCTCCCTTGCCATTGATGCCAAATTTTTAATTTTTTTAAGATAATCTGAATTTGTTAAAAACATTTACACCTTTTTGATTAAAATTATAGCAAAATTTAAAAAGATAAAATTTATCTTTTTTTGATTTTTTTTACAAATTTGATAAAATAAATAAAAAAAGGAGAAGCTATGCTTCAACCAAAAAGAACTGATGTGGATATGAACAGTGAAGAATTTAAAAAAGAAGAAGAAAAAACAAAAAAATTTGTTGAAAAAGTAGTTAAACAGTTTGGATGGTGTATAACTCCAAATAAAGAAGTATACGATGCCATCGTAATGGGTTTAACCAGAAATAAACTTATGTTTGGTAAAAGATACTGTCCTTGTTTTATTCCAATGGGTGATAAAGAAGATAGAATCTGTCCTTGCAAACCTGCAATTGGTCATGAAGTGAATGAGGGGTGTTGTCACTGCGGAATTTTCTGTAATCCTGAGAAATGTGAAGAAATGAAAAAGGAGCTTAATGAAAACAGTTGATTTAAATTCTGAAGAGTTTCAGGAAGAATTTTTAAAAACGGAAAAGTTTGCCCATAAAACTGTAAAACATTTCGGATGGAGATTTAATCCCGAGGAAGATGTAGTTGAGAGGGTTTTAAAAGGGCTTACAAACAATAAAATACTTTATGGAAAAAGATTTTGCCCCTGTTTTCCGGTTGTTGAAGAAAATGGTAAATATAAAAGCGTAGAGGATAGAATTTGCCCTTGTCCTCAGGCTATTAATGAAGAAATTCCAAATGAGGGAAAATGTCACTGCGGGATATTTTGCAGCGAAGAATATATAAAAAATTATAAAAAAGAAAAAAAAGAAATAGAAATAGAAGGTTTAAGTGTTACTGAAGTAGAAAATATTTTAAAGAAAGATCAAATCTTGGGAGAAGAACTTGTAATTCTGCTAAAAGCCAGAGATGAAGGGCTTGCTAATTTTAAACTTATTGATATAAGAGAACCGTTTGAAAATCAGATGATGAGAATAAAAGGGACTGATAAACTGCTTCCAATCAGCAAGGTTCAGTGGGAGCTTGATGAGTGGATGAAATTAAAGAATGAGAGAATTATAATTTACTGTCATGTAGGAAGCAGAAGCGGATATTTACAAAGGGCACTTCAAAGCCAGCTTGGATTTGAAAAAGTGGGTAACTTAACATACGGTATAGCGGATTATCCCGGTGAAATAGAAAGAGGGTAAAATGTATGTTTTAGGAATTCCGATTAAAAATGAAATATGTGTGCCAAGTAAAGAGGCAGAAAAATTTGCAAAAGTGTTTGTAAAAAACGGCGCTGTAGAAAAAATAGAGTATGTGGAAAATAGAGATGGTTTAGTAGGGGCGGTTCATTTTTTTATAACTCCAAAAGAAGAATTTGTTTTTGATTTTATAGAAGCCGGGGCAGAACCGCTTATGACTCCTAGAGTTGAAATGAGTATTAATGATATAGTTGATGCATTTTTATTTAAAGAACTTTATTCATATGGAAGTATTTAATTATTAATGGATAATGGAAGATGGATAATAGAAAATTAAAAGTTATTGAAACCGTTATTAAAAGTCTCTCAGGTAATGATGAGGTTAGAGTTGGGACTACAAATCAAGAATTTTTTGGAGAATTGCTTGAAGGCGATTTTAATTATAAAAGATATTTTCATTATATTATCATTGATAAAAAAATAGATATAAAACCTTTTTTCAGGGCTCTTAGAAACGGGGGATATATTCTGTCCCTTGTAAAATATGATGAAAATTATCTTCATGATATAGGATTTTCTGCAATTAGTGAGATTGAGGATATTCAGATAATTAAAAAAGTTCATTCCTGGAATGATTTTTAAGGAGAAAGATGTTTAATAAAGAAAATATCAGTTCAGATGAATTAATTGAGCTTTTAGAAAATAGAAAAAATGGAAAAATTGATTTTAAACTTATAGATATAAGAGAACCACATGAAAATGAAGTGGCAAGAATTAAAGGTACTGATGAACTTTTGCCAATTACCAAGTTTCACAGAGATAAAGAAAAATGGCAAAAATTATTAAATGAAAATATAATAATTTATTGTCGAACCGGTAACAGAACTTCTCATCTTCAGGAATATATACAAATAATGTTTAATAAAACTATACCGCATTTAAGTGAGGGTATTACAGGATTTAATGGTGAAATAGAACAAAATTAAAGGAAGTAAATGTTTTTGGAAAAAGCGTATGAAATTGTTAGAAAAAGAGATGAGAAAATAAATGGTTATTTTAAAAAATGTCCGGATGATATGAGGGCTTTGTTTGAAGAAATTTTAAAAACCCTGAATTTGGAAATAAATGAAGACAATCTGCTGGCCCTAAAAAAAAGGTTTTTTCATTTAAGGGAAGATGCAATTATAAATCTTCTCAAAAAAGTAAATCTTAGCAAAGAGGATATAAAAGAAATTCAGCTGGATTTGTATGAACTTACCAAAAATTTCTGGATAAAAGAGCATGAAAAACTGATAAATGAGCTTGCACCTTTTATAGGCCCTTTTTATACTGAAATTTTAAGAGGTGTGCATAAAATCGGTATTTCTTTTTCTGCATGGCAGCCTCACTGGACAAAACATGTAATTCACACAATAAATGAAGAACTCTCACTTGAATTTGGCGGGGATGAAGCAAAAGTAATGACTTTTTTGCTTGAAAATGACCTATTAAAGGAAGAGGAAGACAGAACTTACAGTGTTTTGGTAAAAACCCAAAACGGATATATTGTAAAAACATATGCAGAAGTTTTTGAAGAAGAAGTAAATGAAGCGGTCAGGGCTGTAGACGAGCTTATTGTAAATCTTGAAAAGCTTGAAAATGAAAAAAAGGTTGAGTGGATTTTATATTTTAACGCCTTAAAAACTGCGCTTCTTGAGAGAAACAGAAGTGAGCTTATAAAAAGATGGGCAAATGTTGACAGAATTTGGATGGATATAGATTCTCCGATTCAGGTTGGACATCCTCTTGAATATTATGAGGATAAATTCCGTAAAGCCGTGGCGCTTGAGCTTGATGTAAGAATTAAAAATCCCGAAATTAAAAGTACTGTAAAAGAAAATATCGTAAAAATGTATAAAAAATACTGCTCCGATACTAAACTTTTGGAAAACGCCCTAAAAAATATTGAAAGAACCAAGCTTTTCATTTCAACTCCTGCTACATTTTACGGGGCTGAATTTAACGGACTTTTTTCAGCTCAGGTTGTGCCAAATGATGAGAGTGTAAGTCGTGAGAAAGGAAAAAAAATATTTGCTTTTGTAGATAAAGTTTATGAGGATATAAAAGCCAGACCTAAAATGGCTCTTAGTTATGAAATATTCGGCAGAGATTTTATGGATAAATTTTATAAAAACTTGGAAAACAAAGAAAAATTTGTAAAAGTTTATGACATTACAACAATAGGTCACGAATTCGGACATATTTTATGGGTGGATGAAGGAACTGAGGCTAAAATGAATAAAAGCGGAATGTTTAAAAATGTAGAGGAATTTAAAGCCACCACCGGCGGACTTATGGCGTTTTTTGAAAATGAAGAAAATGATTTAATTGAGGCTGTTTTGGAAGATGTCATAAAAAGGGCTGTCGGATTGATTTCATGGATGGAGGTTGATGAAGTGCTGCCTTATTATATTGAGGGGCTTATTCATTTAACAGGACTTTTTGAAAATGAAATAATTTCTTTTAACGGTAAAAGTTTGGAATATAATTATTCAAATTATGAAAAGTTAAAAAACTGGTATAAAAATACATATTTAGATTTGGCAAGGCATTATGTAGAAAAAAAAGATGCAAAAGAATTCTTGGATAAACTGGTATATAAAGATAAAAACTTTTATCCCCTTAATAAAAAAGCCGATGAATTTGTAAGATATTATTACAAAAGATATGGTGAAATCGGGGAGAAAATTTATAAAGGTTAAATATGAAACTTGATCTAAGCGAAGAGAATATAAAAAAATTGAATGAAAAATGTCAAAATCAGGATAAACATTTATATGAATTTTTAAAAGATGAATTTCCTAAATTAAGCACTGAAGAGAGATTAAAATATCTTGCAACGATTTTAAATGATTTTTTTGAAGATTATGAGTTTGATGAAAAAGCACCTCGCCATAAGGAAGACGGATATTCAATAGTTAAATTTTGGCCTAAGAAAAAGGCCTGAATTTTAGCTGTTCTGTGTATTTGTCTGAGCGTTGTCAGAGCCGTTGTCATAAGCCCCTTTTTTAGCCATCCATCCAAGATACATAAGAACTATACCGTCCATAAGGAAACTTACACCCACAACGATCCCTACTGTTACAAATGAACTAAACGGCCATCCGATTACCATAATAACACCTAAAATAAAGCTAAGCATACCGTTTAATAAAGATAACCACCAACCTTTTAGCGGTTTTAAATCCATAGCTACACCAAAACTTGCAAATGCGTCAACAAAAAAGTATGCTGCAAAAAGTATTGCTACAGCCGCAACACCACTTCCAGGCCATATTAAAAGTAAAATACCTGTAATTAAAAGCATTAATGCTTTAAACCATGCACTTAAACTTTTTGTATGTGCTTTAAATGTGGTGTAAAGCTGAACAAGACCGGCTGCTGTAAATAAAGCGCCTAAAAAAATGACAAACGCCAGACTCCCCGCTACTGGTTTAATTATTGCAAGTATTCCTGCTATTGCCATTAAAACACCTGCAATAATGGAAAGTGTGCTAAACTCTTTTAATTTCTCTTTTTCTATTCTGTTAATAAACATTCACCCCTCCTTAAATTTTTTATAATTATACATCTTAATTAATCAAAAGTCAATATAATTTAGTAAAATCAACTCAATATCCTTTAAATCTCTTCATAAAGAAGACTTTATATGTCCTGTTAAAATCCGGATATAAAGGAACATTTATCACTGTAATCAGTTTTGAATTTTCAAAATATTTTTTAGCCTGATTCTCTTTGGTAACATAAATATAACTTTTACCAATTTTTAATTTTGTATCCATATCATATTGGTTTTTTATTTTTCCGTTTGGATTAAACATTACCGCATTAAATGCATCAGGTCTTAAATAATAAATCATTTCGGCCATTAAAACTCTATCATCAAACATTAGGGGATAATTATATTTTTGGACTATTGGCTTTAATTTTTTAGCAACCTCATTCCATCCCAAAACTCTTTTAAAAGGGTCTTTTTTTGAAGTTAAGGTAATATTTAGCATTTTTGTAATATCGTGATAATGATAAAATAAAACCGCTGCAATTAAATTTATCGCAATTCCTATTTTAATTAAGTTGATTTTATGTTTTTCAATTAAATAAGCGATTACCAAAACTGTACCTGCAATATACGCGGCACTTGCCCAGTTTGCAAAAGCCCTGCTTAAAAATGCCTGAATGGAAATAAATCCCAAAAATACAAATGCAAATGAATATAATAATTTATATCTGCACTCTTTAAAACAAGGTTTTACCGCCAGATATAATAAAACTCCGAAAAACACAGGGCCGAATACCCCGAACTGGGCCAAGATAAAGTTTAATAGCTTGTCGGGGTGAAAGAGCTTTCTGTTTATTTCGCTTATCTCTTTGGTGTGTTGAAAAGTTATAAAATTGTGATGATAGTTCCAAATTAAATTGGGCAAATATACAGCCGCCGCAATTACCATTGCAATATAGAGATTTCTTTTTTTGAATTCCTCTTTTTTACATAAATACAGATAAATTATCACACTTATTGCAAAAAATATCATATTGTACTTACTAAGTAAACCAAGCCCCCCTGTAATTCCCGCTATTATCCAATAAAGAAGTTTATCCTCTTTTATAGCTTTTATAAAAAAAAGCAAGGTTAAAGAATAAAAAAATAAAAGCACACTGTCCGTTGTGATTGCCATTGAATAAAATGAGACAAGAGGCAGGGTTATAAAAGTAATGCCTGAAAAAAATGCTACTTTTTCATTAAATAGTTCTTTTGCAATTAAAAAAACATTTATTGAAGTTAGGAGATATAAAACAAGAGAGGGTAATTTTATGCATATTTCGCTGTCTCCGCAAATCATGGAAGCCAAATGAATTACCCATGCAATCATAGGGGGTTTTGAATAATAGCCAAAATCAAGGTGTTTTGACCATCCCCAGTAATATGCTTCATCAACATGTAAATCTATATTTACATGATATAAAACAAAAAGACGATAAAGTGTAATTAAAAGGGCAAAAAGAAAAAAATTTTTAAAATTATATTTCGTCAATTGGCAATCCTTCGGTTGGGAGTTCTTCAATAAACCAAGGAAGGCCGTTTTTATTTAGTTCATACATAAATGGCCTTGCTTGAAATTCCTCCATATTTTTAACTCCAGCACTAAACCATGTTTTAGTGGCTATCATTTTAGCTCCAATCATTGCAGGAACCCCTGTTGTATAGCTAACGCACTGGGCCCCGACTTCTCTGAATGCACATTGATGGTCGCAGATATTGTAAATGTAGTATCTTTTCTTTTTGCCGTCTTTATATCCTGTTACCACCACTCCTATATGGGTTTGTCCTTTTGTTCTAGGCCCCAGGCTTGCAGGATCCGGCAACACTTTTTTTAGAAATTCCATTGGGGAAATTTTACATCCTTTACATACTTCAATTGGCTCAATGTTTGTCATCCCGACATTTTGCAAAGCTCTTAAATGCCATAGGTATTTGTCTGAAAAAGTCATAAAAAATCTAGCTCTTTTGATTGACGGAAAATTTTTGGTAAGACTTTCAAGCTCTTCGTGGTAAAGCAAATAGCTTGGATATTCCCCGACTTTTGGATAGTTCCATTTAAAACTAACACTCATTGGTTCAATTTCTTTCCATTCCCCGTTTTCGTAATATTTTCCTTTTTGAGTAATTTCACGGATATTGATTTCCGGGTTAAAATTTGTGGCAAAAGGATATCCGTGGTCTCCTGCGTTACAGTCAAGGATATCAAGAGTTTCAATTTCATCAAGCAGTTCCTGTGCTGCAAATGCTGTAAATACATTTGTAACTCCCGGGTCAAATCCGCTGCCAAGAAGTGCCATTAAATTTTTTTCCCTAAATTCGCTATCTTTTGCCCATTGAAGTTTGTATTCGAATTTGGCCTCATCCGGGTGTTCGTAATTTGCAGTGTCTACATAATGAGCCCCGGCTTTCAGACATGCATCCATTATTGCCAAATCCTGATAAGGAAGCGCAACATTTAAAACAATATCACTGTTTGTATCTTTAATTAATTTTGCTGTTGCATCAACATCCATTGCATCAATTTCAGCCGTTTTTACATTTACTCCCAGTTTTTCTTTAATATCTTTTGCAATAGCGTCGCATTTGCTTTTTGTTCTGCTTGCCAATACGATGTTTTTAAACACATAATCATTCATTGCCGCTTTAAAAGTTGCAACCCTTCCGACTCCTCCGGCTCCGATTATTAACAAATTGCTCATTTTATCTCCTTGATTTTGATAGGTAATCCCTGTTTTTCCATCTCTTCAAAGAAAGGTTTGGCATCAAATTCTTCCACATTTTTGACACCTTCAGCCCACCAGATTTTTTTAGCCATTAATTTGCATCCGATAATGGCAGGAACCCCTGTTGTATAGCTTACGCAGTGGGCTCCAGTTTCAGCAATTGCTTTTTCATGGTCACAGATATTGTAAATGTAGTATTCTTTGTCAATTCCATCTTTTTTACCTCTTACAACTACTCCGATATTTGTTTTGCCTTTATAGTTTTTAACAAGCTCCTGTGGGTCCGGTAAAACTTTTGCAAGAAATTGGAGTGGGGAAATACTGCAGCCTTCGCATATCTCAATAGGTTCTATACTGAACATTCCCACATTTTTAAGCGCATTGAAATGGTAAAGGTACTGGTCGCTAAAGCACATATAAAATTTTGCTTTTTTTAGATTTGGAAAATGTTTTACAATGCTTTCAAGCTCTTCGTGCCAGATCAAAATACTGGTGGCTTCCCCGCATTCAGGGTAAGTGTGTTTAGTCTGGATTTCAAAAGGCTTAGTTGTTTTCCACTCCCCGTTTTCCCAGTATTTTCCTGGAAGATTAAGTTCCCTCAAATTGATTTCCGGGTCAAAATTTGTGGCAAACGCTCTTCCGTGAGAGCCGAAATTACAGTCATAAATTTCAACTTCTTCTATTTCATCAAACAGATAATCAGCCGCATATTTTACCATCACAGAAGTTACACCCGGGTCAAATCCGCATCCAAGAAGCGCCATGGTGTGAGCTTTTTTAAAGTCCCCGTCAAGTGCCCACTGCAAATCGTAATAAGTATCTGGATTGTCTTCTGTTTCCGCAAGAGCTGTATCAAGATAAGCAGCTCCTGTTTCAATACAGGCGTGCATAATTGGCAAATTTTGATAAGGAAGTGCCACATGGCAGACTATATCAATATTTTCTTTTTTAATTAAATTTATAACATTTTCTTTTTTGTTTGCATCAAGAGCATAAGTTTTAATATCAATGTTCAATTTTTCTTTAATGTCTTTTGCAATTGCGTCACATTTACTTTTTGTGCGGCTGGCTATTACAATATTTTCAAAAGTATCTTTATTTTTAGCCGCTTTAAATGCCGCAACCCTTCCGACTCCACCAGCTCCTATAATTAAAAGATTTGCCATAGACATCCTTTTTTCAAATTATAACAAATTGTGTTATAATTAATTCATCAAATAATTTAAGGGATTTTTATGAAAATTTCTTTAATTCAGCAGTCATATAAGGGAAATAAAAAAGATACTGTTGCCAATAGTGTTGAAATGATTAAAAAATCAAATGGGGAACTTGTAATACTGCCTGAATTACATCAAAGCGAATATTTTTGCAAGGGTGAGGATACAAAATATTTTGATCTGGCTGAAAGTTTTAATGAAGATGTGAAATTCTGGGCTGAAATCAGTAAAAAAGAAAACAGGGTGTTAGTTACAAGTCTGTTTGAGAAAGTAATGGACGGAATTTATTATAACACTGCAGTTGTATTTGACAGGGGAAAAATTGCAGGAATTTACAGAAAAACACATATTCCCGATGACCCCGGTTTTTATGAAAAATTTTATTTTACGCCGGGCGATTCAATAGAACCTATTGATACAAGTATCGGAAAACTCGGGGTTTTGGTTTGCTGGGATCAGTGGTATCCTGAACCTGCCAGAATTATGGCACTAAAAGGTGCGGAAATTTTAATTTATCCGACTGCGATTGGATATCTGATGTGTCCGGAAAACAGGGTTGATGAACTTTGTGAAAAAGAAAATACACAAGAGGAAAAAGAAAAAATGAAAAATGCATGGATAAGCGTGCAAAGAGGGCATTCTGTTGCAAACGGGGTTTATGTGGCGGCGGTTAACAGAGTAGGAAAAGAAAAAGACCCATCCGGAGTGCTTGGAGGGATTGAATTTTGGGGGAATAGTTTTGTATTCGGGCCTCAGGGAGAGGAAATTGTAAAAGGTGGTATTAATGAAGAAATCATTGAAGCCGATATTGATTTAAAGGCGGCAAAAGAAATCAGAAAAATATGGCCGTTTTTCAGGGACAGAAGAATAGAACTTTATGGATGTTTAAATAAAAGGTATTGTTAGTGCGGTATTTGATAATATTCTTATTTGGTTTTTTATTTGCAATAGATGTGTATATTCCCGAAAACGCCGTATATTATGCAAATTTTTTTAAAGATAGTGAATTTAAGGTTAAATTTTATAAAAATATAGATAAAATTGATTTGAATAATTCTTTAGCTGTTGTGCCTTTCGGTTTTATTCCGGAAATTTTGAAAAATAACTACAGAATATTGGCTCCTCTTGAGAGGGAAGATGAATATATTGTTTCAAATGTTAAATTAGACAGAATAAAAACAGTGGCTAATCCTACTTTTGCAACTAAAATATTTTTTTCTTCATTAGACAATAATATTATTTTTAAAAAAGCTTCCATTAGGGATTTTTTTAGAAAAAAAATTGATGCAATTGTTTTAAATAAGCCAATTAAAAATTATTATGAATATGATTTAAAATCTTTCGGGCTGGAATTTAATAGATTTTATTTAATTGCTTCTAACGGTTTTATAAATAAAAAATCCGATATGATTGAAGAAACTGTGGAAAATATTGAAGAAAGCCCGTTATTTAAGCCTAATTTAGTCTATAAAAGTTTTATTGTTTCGTCTGTATATTTGAATAAAAAGATAAATTTTGACGAACTGCTTTATGAAAATTATATCGACAATCATATTTCAAGAAAAGTGTTAAAAGTCATTGTAACTCCGAACTGGCCTCCGTTTGATTTTATAGAAGAGAGGGAATTAAAGGGGATAGGAGTCGATTTTTGGAGACTTTTGGCAAAAAAAGCCAATTTGGATTATGAATTTATCCTGGAATCGTATTGGCCTAATGTTTTAAAACAGATCAAAGAAGGAAAAGCTGATATAACCATAAATACGAGTGAAACAAAAGACAGAAAAGAGTATGCGGTTTTCACAAAACCTTATATGAAATTTCCTCTTGCCCTTGTATGTAGGAAAAATGTACAAGAAAATGATATTTATAAATTAAAAATAGGTGTTGGTAAAGATTTTACAGCTGAAAAATTAATGAAAAAACATTATCCTAAAATAAATTTAACTGAGAAAAAAAATACAATTGAGGCTTTAAAAAATGTAGAAAACGGAAAAATAGACTGTGTTGTTGACAGTTTGCCTGTTTTGATTTATTTGGTTAATAAAAACAATATTTTAAATGTCAAATTATATAAAAAATTGCCAATTGATTTTAAATTACAGATTATGATAAGAAAGGATTTAGTTTATTTAAGAGACAAATTAAATGATGCTATTGATAAAATTAGTGATGAAGAAAAAAATACTATTGTCAGTAAATATATCGGTTTAATCGATGAAGAAATAGTTAAGCATAAAAAAGAAAAAATTTTAAATTTATTAATTTTAATTATTCTGATTATTGTAATAGTGATTTTAATTTATAAATATTTCAGGATTCATAAAATAGCAAATTATGATAAATTAACGAAAATTTATAATAGGAATATTTTAAGCAAGGAATTAAAAAAACTGTTAAACCACAGGGGCAGTGTTATTTATTTTGATATCGACCATTTTAAAAATATTAACGATACATACGGACATGAAAAAGGGGATTTTGTTTTAAAAGAATTGGCAAAAATCATTAAAAACAATATAAGAGAAGATGATTTTTTTGGTAGATGGGGAGGAGAAGAGTTTTTAATTATACTTCCTTATACAAGTTATTTTGAAGCTATAATAGTTGCGGAAAAATTAAGAAAAATTATTGAAAGTCATGATTTTGACGGAATAAAGGTAACAAGCAGTTTCGGTGTTACTTATGTAAAAAAAGACGATAATGAAGAAACTCTTTTAGAAAGGGTTGACAGGGCGTTATATGAAGCAAAAAACAGCGGAAGAAATCAGGTAAAAGGAATATTATGAAAGTAGCTCCAAGTATTTTAAGTGCAGATTTTGGAAAACTCTCTGATGAGGTAAAAGCTGTTTGTATTGCAGGGGCGGATTATATCCACTGTGATATAATGGATGGTCATTTCGTTCCGAATATGACAATGGGGCCTATGGTAATCGAGGCGGTAAAGAAAGCTTCAGGTGTGCCTCTTGACATTCATTTTATGGTGGAAAATATACCTTTTTTTATTGATATGTATAAACATTTAAAACCCGAATTTATAAGTTTTCATATAGAAGCTGAAAAACATATCAATAGGGTTATTCAGAAAATAAGAAATGAGGGAATCAGGCCTTCGGTTGTTTTAAATCCGGCAACCCCTCCTAGTTTGCTTGAATACATAATAGAAGATGTGGATATGGTTTTGGTTATGAGCGTAAATCCAGGATTTGGTGGTCAAAAATTTATACCTTCTGCCCTTAGAAAAATATCAGAAATAAGGGAAATGGCCGAGAAGAGAAACCCGTCTCTTTTAATAGAGGTTGACGGCGGGGTAAATGACAAAAATGCACAAGCCCTGCTTGAAGCAGGGGCTGATATTTTAGTTGCAGGAAGTTATGTGTTTAAAAGCGGTGATTATAAAAAAGCAATTGAGAGTTTAAGGGTTTAAATGAGGGTAAAAATCTGCGGTATAACAAATTATGAAGATGCAAAAATTTCCTGTGATGCAGGGGTCGATGCCCTCGGGTTTGTAACTTATGATAAATCTCCAAGGTTTATAAAAGCGGAGGAAATTAAAAAAATTATAAAAAAGCTTCCCCCATTTGTTGTTAAAGCGGTTTTATTTGTAAATACCGCGCCTGAATATGTAAATGAAGTGATGGCATATACGAAAGCGGATATTGCACAGATTCATTTTGATGCCAATAAGGAATTTTTTAAAAAATTAAACTGTAAATATTTAAAAGTAATTCGTGCAAAAGAAAAAAAAGATATTGAAAAATTTAGCGATGAATATAGAATTGTAGATGCTTATGTCCCGGAATACGGGGGCAGCGGTAAGAGAGTGGCGCTTGAATGGTTTGAAGGAAGGGACAATTCCAAAATAATCCTAGCAGGCGGTCTTACTCCCGAAAATGTATTTGAAGCGGGACATTACGGGTTTTACGGTGTAGATGTAAGCAGCGGGGTTGAAAGTGTGCCAGGAAAAAAAGATAAGAAAAAAGTCAGAAGATTTGTAGAGATGGCTAAATATGGAATTAGATGCGGGTAAATTAATGAATAATGTAAAATTGAAAATGGATAATGAAAAATGAAAGCGTTTGTTTTAAAAAAAATAGCTGAGAGGTTAAAAAATTATAAAATTATAAAAAAAGCCCTCAGAGTTGATGAAAATCTTATTTTAATGCAGTTTGACAATGACAGATATTATTTTGATTTGACAAAGGGAAACAGTGATATTTATATAAATATTGATTATCCTTTGATTAAAAAATTTAAAGCCCCTTTTGACATAGTGCTTGAGAAAAAATTTACAAAAGCAAGATTGATTGATGCAGCGGCGAAAGAAAGAATTTTAACTATAACAGCTGAAAATAACAATAATTTTAAAAAAGAGACAGTAAAAATAAGGTTTGAATTTACAGGCAGATATACAAATGCAATTATTTTGGATGAAGAAGACAAAATAATTGAATCCCTAAGACATATAAGTGAAAACCTATCAAGCAGGGTTGTGAAACCTGGGATTAAACTTGAGGAATTACCGCCAAAAGAAATTAAAGAAAAAGAATTTGAAATAGAAGATTTGGAAAAATATACCCAAACCATTTTTAAAGAAAAATATGAAAAAAAATTAAATGAAGCAAAAAAAGTAATAATCAATAGACTTAATAAAAAAATAAAAGAGCTTCAAAACAGATTAAAGAAAATGCCAAGCGAAGAAGAGCTGAACGAAAAAAGTGAAATTTATAAAAAATATGCGGACATTGCAATGGCAAACCTTTATCAGATAAAGCCTTTTATGAAAGAGATTAAAACATATGATTTTGAAGGAAATGAGATAACCATTCCACTGCCTAAACTTAAAAATATAAATGAAATAGGAAATTATTATTACAATCTTTCAAAAAAAGCCAAAAGAAAGGCCAAAAATTTGCATATTGAAAAAAAGTTTTTGACTTCCCAGATTGAATTTTTAAAAAATTATAAAAAACTTGTTGAAAAAAGCACGGATTTATCAACTCTAAAAAGTTACAGACCTCCTAAAAAAGAAAAAAAAGATGATGAAAATATTGCAAAATTCTTTTTTGACGATTATCAGATTTTAGTCGGTAAAAATGAAAATGGAAATATAAAACTTCTTAAAACTTCAAATGCAAATGATATATGGATGCATATTAAAAATTATCCGGGTGCACATGTGATTATTAAAAACAATAAATTAAACGTGCCTGAAAAGATTTTAAAAGAAGCGGCAAAACTAGCCGTTGCTTTTTCTAATAAAGATGAGGGAGTGGTCGATTATACTAAAAGAAAGTTTGTAAAAGTTCAGCAAAAAGCAAATGTAGAATATGGAAAGTATTCATCAATAAAGGTAAAAATATGAGACTGATTAGCGAAATTACTTTAATTAATCAAAATCAGCATGTCCCTTCAGTAATTGCTTCTGATATAATGGCAAGAGAAGTTGTAAGTAAAGAAATTCAAAAACTGAACGCAGAGGAAAAAGAGAGAAAAGTGGAAGAGGTAAGACCTGTTGAGGAAATCGAAAAGATTTTACCGGACGAAGGTGAAAAGGAAGAGGTTAAAAAAGAAGCCACAAGACATATAGATATAAAAGCTTAAAATTGGGATCTGTAATGGAAAATGGAAAATTTATAAAAGGTATGGTGTGAAAGAGAGAATTATAACAGCAATGGGAATTTTAGCAGTTTTATTGATAGTCGCGGTTATAGATAATTATTATCTTACGGGGTTTTTGTTTGCAATAATTTGTATAATTGGTTTTTATGAAGCTGCAAGATTATTTAATGTTAATTTGGATGAAAAAATTTACGGAATACTTGGTATATCTTTACTTTTTTCTTTTGTAAATCCGTTTTTTGCCGGTGTTTTCGGCGTTATTTTAATTGCTTCATATGTTGCATATTTTCAAAAAGAGATTAATTTAATAACTCCTTTTATTTATCCTTTTGTTCCTTTAATGCTATTTTACGGACTTTATTTCAAATACGGAATGAATACAGCTATTTGGCTTATAGTAACTGTTGCTCTGACAGATTCTTTTGCCTATTTTACAGGAAAAAATTTTGCAAGAAAATTTTTTAAAAACGGTTTTTGTCTGACTTCTCCAAATAAATCCTGGGAAGGGGTTATCGGCGGAATTATTGGAGGAAGTATTGTGGGTGGAATAGTGGGCAGCTTTTATTATCCTTTTTTTATAGCTTTTGGGATTTCCGTAGTTGTAAGTATAGTAAGTATTTTCGGTGATTTATTTGAAAGTTTTCTAAAAAGAAGGGCGGGGGTAAAAGACAGCGGAAATATACTTCCCGGTCATGGCGGAATATTGGATAGAATTGATGGTTATCTTTTTTCTGCACCGGTGATGCTTGTAATGTTAGGAATTTAAATGATACTACTCGGTTCCACAGGAAGTATAGGTGTAAATACATTAAAAATTGCTAAAAAATTTAATTTAAATATTGAAGTTTTGGTTGCCGGTAATAATTATAAGCTTTTAAATCAGCAGATTAAAGATTTTAATCCTAAATATGTGGTTGTAAAAGACAGGGAAACAGTAAAAAATGTGGATTTTAAAAATGTGTTATGGGGAGAGAGTTCTATTTTAGAAGTTTTGGAAAAAAGTGAAAGTAATTTAGTGGTTAATGCACTTGTGGGAGAGGCTGGACTCAGACCTACCCTTAAAGCTCAGGAACTAAATAAAAAAATAGCCCTAGCAAATAAAGAATCCCTTGTAATTGCCGGAAAATTTATAGATATTTCCAAAATTACCCCAATAGACAGTGAACATTTCGGGCTTTGGTATCTGCTTAATGGACAATGTAAAATGGGAAATGGAAAATTAAATAATGAAAAATTTAAAAAATTATATATTACTGCAAGCGGTGGGGCTCTCAGGGACTGGGAAATAGATAAAATAAAAGAAGCCACTCTTAAAGACGTTTTAAATCATCCCAACTGGTCAATGGGTAAAAAAATAACAATTGATTCAGCCACTATGGTTAATAAATTATTTGAACTGCTTGAGGCTAAATGGCTTTTTAATACAAATAATATTGATGCATTTATAGAAACAAAATCGGTTATTCACGCTCTTGTTGAATGGATTGACGGAAGTACAACTGCTCATATATCCGCTACAGATATGAAACTTCCCATTGCTTTTGCCCTGCTTAAGAAAGTAGATGTAGAAATTTTAAAACCCATAAATTTGGTGGAAGTCGGAAGTTTGAAATTTAGAAAAATAGAAATCAAACGTTATCCGGTATGGGAAATAAAAGAAACCTTGTTAAATAATTCTGATTTGGGGGTAGTGATAAACACTGCAAATGAGTTTGCAATAGAGCAGTTTTTAAAAGGAAAAATTGGTTTTTTAAATATAAGCAAAATTATTTTAGAAGCTGTTAAAAAGTTTGAAAATGTAAAATTAAACAGTGTAGAAGATATTTTTGAAATAAAAAATGAAGTAAGGAAATGGTGTGAAAGTAATTTTATTTGATTTGGACGGAACGCTTATTGATTCAACTGAGGCCATTTTAGAAGGATTCAGAGTAACATTTGAAAAATTTAATAAACCCTATCCAGGGGATAGGGAAATTAAAAAACTTATTGGACTTCCGCTTGAGATTATGTTTTTTAAACTTGGAATTGATGAAAATGTAGATCAATATGTAAACACCTATAAAATGCATTACAGAAAAATATCCACTCAGAAAACAAAACTTTTGCCAACTTCCAAAGAAGCGGTTATTGAGGCTAAAAAATTTGCAAGGCTTGGAATTGTAACGACTAAGACTGCCAGATATTCAAAAGAACTGCTTGAACATTTTGGATTAATGGATTATTTTGAAGTGTTAATCGGAAGAGAAGACGTAGAAAACCCAAAACCACACCCAGAACCTGTTTTAAAAGCCATTTATTTAATGAAAGCAAATAAACAAAATGCTTTTATGGTAGGAGATACCTGTCTTGATGTTTTAAGTGCAAAAGAAGCCGGTGTTAGGGCAATTGGAGTAAGATGGGAATATGATGAAAATTTAAAAAAATGTACCGAGATTATTAAAGAAAATGTTTTAGAAGCTGTGGAATTTATAAAAAATTTTTAAAATTTTTTCCAAAATTCCCGGCTAAGTAAAATTAAAACCGTAAAAAATTCAAGTCTTCCTATAATCATGCCAATAGCCAATATAAATTTTTGAGTATCCGTAAAAAATGCAAAATTATCTGCGGGTCCTACCTGACCAAACCCCGGCCCTATGTTTCCGACACAGGCTATTGTCGCACTAAGAGAAGTCATTGCATCATAACCGTTTGCAAATAAATATAATGAAATAATGGCATTTGTCAAAATATATAAAAATATAAAAGCGCTTACATTAATCACCGTATCGCATGAAAGTTTATTGTTATCAATTTTGATTGAGCAAACTATATTAGGATGGAGTATTTTTTTTATCTGATGGGTTAGGTTTTTAAACATAACAACAAATCTTATAGTTTTAATACCACCAGCGGTTGAACCTGTGTTTCCGCCTATTAGCATGGCCAGGAAAATTATTGCAATTGCCGCTTGTCCCCAGAGGGAATAATCCAATGTTGCAAATCCAGTAGTTGTCAGGATTGAGGAAATGGTAAAAAATGAATGTGTTAATGAATAGAAAAATGAATCTTGTGAAGTGAAAAAATGGATTATTGATAATGCAGTTGCCAATCCAAAGAAAATTATTGTATACCACATGACTTCTTCTGATTTGTATCCTGAAAAATCCTTATTAAACAGTTTAATATGGGCTAAAAAGTTCATACCACTGAGGAACATAAATATTGTAGTTGTCCATATGATTAAATAATTATTGTCCCAGTACCCAAGAGAAGCACTTTTTGTGGAAAATCCACCCGTTGAAATAGTAGCAAATGCATGATTAATTGCATCAAAAAAGCTCATACCTTCCAATTTCAGCAGTATCATGTCAATCAGTGTTAAAAAAATATAAAATTCCCATAATTTTAATGCCGTATGTTTTAGTTTGGGTGTTATTTTTTCCACATTAATTCCGGTTGATTCTGCTTGGAAAAGGGTAAGTGAACCGGTTGGATTAATAAATGAAAGGAGACCTACCCCTAAAACAATAATTCCCATACCGCCAATCCAGTGCATTGTGCTTCTTAACATTAAAATATATTTTGGCAAATGGTCAATGTCACTGTAAATTGTGGCTCCGGTTGTAGTGAATCCGCTTATTGCTTCAAAAAAACCATTAATAAAATTAATATGAGTTCCTATCATTAAAGGAATAGCCCCAAGTGAACCAATCATAAACCATACCAAATTCACACTTAAAATTGCCTCTTTTATTTTCATTTTCATTCGATAATTTTTTAGATATATTAGAATCGAAATAAAAATTAAAAAGGATATAAATAGATATAGAGCAAAGTAAGTTATATCTTCTTTATAAATTATTCCTGTAATAAGCGGTAAGGTAAAAAATGCAATTACAATAATTCCAACCAGGGATAAAAATTTTAAAATATTTTTTATAGAGTTTCTATCCATTTTTTATTCCCTGAAAAATTAAATTCCATTACAATATCCCCCTCTTTAATATCAAAGCTGTCTTTTAATATATATATTTTGTCTTCTCTTATGATTAAAATTTTGGCCTTTTCTTTAGGGGAAGTTATTGTTTTTTTGTTAAAAATCTGTTTTATAAATATTTTGCCTTTAGCACCTAAGAAAAATCTTTCATAAACTAAAAGTCTTGAATCAATTTCTTCTAAAATTTCATAAAAAGCGGCAATTTTAGGACCTCTTATTGTGGAAAGTTTGAGAGAGTGCATTAAGGAATAATAATTTAGATTATTATTGATGGTTATGATTTTTTTAATGCCGAGTTTTCTAGCCTGCAGGGATTTTATAATATTTGATTCGTCTTTTAATGAAGCTGTCACTGCTATATCGCTATATTGGACACCCTCATTTACAAGCATTTCCTCATCTTCGTATGAAGAATTTATGATACTAACATTTTCTCCTAATATCTCGGCTGCCCTCATTGCCAAATCTTCTTCTTTTTCCAGTATTTTTATATTCATATCAAAGTTTGTAAGTATTTTTGCTATTTCAATACCAAGCTCGTTTGCTCCGTATATTAAAATATTTTTAATTTCTTCCGGAGAAACTGTATCAAGTAAATTTAGACATTTTTTTATTTTTTCCCTGTTTCCAAAAATATACAATAAATCGTTTTCCTGAATTTCATCATTTTCATTTAAGAAAATAAATTCTTCCTCCCTCTCAGCACCGATTACTTTAACGTCATCTTCTTCAATTTCATTTACTATGTTTATTTTAGGGTTTTTAACGGTTATTGAAATTAAAATATAATCACTAAAAGGAAATTCTTTAATATTGTTGGCTTTTGGAAATTCTAATAGTTTTGCTACTGCACTTGCTGACAATTTATAAGGGAAAACCACTCTGTTTATATCTAATGTTTTTTGAAAATTAGTGGCCATATAAGCCGTGTTAGATAATCTTACAATTATATTTTCAATATCCAATATGTCTTTTACTACAATAGTGGATATTAAATTGATTTCATCATTGTTGGTAACAGCTATATAAAAATCAATTTTTTCTTCTATATTTAGAAATGTATGTGCTTCACGCATATCGCCTATAATTGTCATAACATCCAAAGATTCTTTTATAGTGTTTAGGGCTTTTTCATTTTTGTCAATTATAATTACATTATGATTTCCTGAGAGCGCCTTTGCCACATTGTATCCTACTTTTCCAGCCCCTGCAATTAGAATATTCATAAATTTCCCTTATGGATTATATTTTTATTAAGAAATTATACATCATTTCTTGATTATTACAAAAAGTAACAAAATAAAAAGAGTGCAAATTAAAAAATTGACAAATATCAAAAAAAGACGGATTTTATGCTATATTAAGAATACTTTAAGTAATTTAGTATAAAATACAAATAAAAAAGGATAAATATGCTACAAATAAGATGGCACTCTCGTGCAGGACAAGGTGCGGTAACGGGCGCTAAGGCTTTAGCTGATGTTATGGCAAGAACCGGAAAATATGTTCAGGCTTATTCTGTCTACGGTGCGGAAAAAAGAGGGGCACCTATGAGCGCTTATGACAAAATTGATGATAAACCAATTCTAGACCATTCAAAATGGATGACACCTGATTATGTTTTGGTAATTGACCCATCACTTGTATTTCAGGAAGAAATAGTTGATAATACAAAAGACGATACAATTTTTATAGTTACTTCCCATATGAATAAAGATGATTTATTAAATATTGCAAAACATCTTCAAGGGAAAAAACTTTATGTAGTGGATGCTATTAAAATTTCACAAGAAGAAATTGGAAGAGCTATTCCAAATACTCCAATGCTTGGGGCATTTATGAAAATAAGTCAACTTATTCCGTTTGAAGATTTTTTAGTATCAATTAAAGACATTCTTTCAAAATTCCCTCAAAAAATAATTGATGGTAACATAAGAGCTATCAAAAGAGCTTATGAAGAAGTAAAATAAGGAGAAATTATGGCTACACCAAAAGATATGATGACAACTTGGGATAAAATTCAACCTGGAGCAGTTCTTCCTAGTTTTGAAGACCCGGAACACAAAGTAAGGAGTAAATTTAACTCTTTCAATTATAAAGTTGCAGACTGGAGGGTTGAAAAACCTGTATTTAACAGAGATCTTTGTATTGACTGTGATTTTTGCTGGGTAAGCTGTCCAGACAGTTGTTTTATAGTGGAAGAAGTGGAAAATAAAAGAGGGAAAAAACAGGCTAAAATTGTTGGAATTAACTATAATTTATGTAAAGGGTGTGGTGTTTGTGTAGATGTTTGTCCTACACCTATTAAATCACTTTTAATGTTTCCGGAATTTATGGATAATGAAGAAGCATTAAAACAATGGCCAACAAAAGATGATAAAAAATAAAAGGAATAGATATGGCAGAGAGATATGAATTAAAATCTAAAGAAGTTTGGGATGGAAATACGGCTGCAAGTCATGCCCTTAGACAAGCTCAAGTTGATGTAGTTGCGGCATATCCTATTACACCATCAACTCCGATTGTTCAAAATTATGCTCAGTTTCTAGCAGACGGATATGTAGACGGTGAATTTGTAATGGTAGAAAGTGAGCATTCCGCAATGAGTGCATGTGTCGGTGCAGCTGCGGCCGGTGGCAGGGTTGCAACAGCAACATCAAGTCAGGGTTACGCATTAATGGTAGAAGTTTTATACCAGGCAAGCGGTATGAGACTTCCAATTGTTATGACAGTGGTAAACAGAGCTCTTGCATCTCCTCTTAATATTCACGGTGACCATGGAGATTTATATCTAGGACGTGATGCCGGATGGATTCATTTAATTGCAAACAATCCTCAAGAAGCTTATGATATGACATTATGTGCATTTAAAATTGCAGAGGATGAAAGAGTAAGACTTCCTGTAACTACTAACCAAGACGGATTTTTGGTATCACATACGGCTCAGGTTGTAGAACCGCTTCAAGATGAAGTCGCATATAAATTTATAGGTGATTATAAACCAATGAATCCGATGTTAGATACAAAAAATCCTCAAACATACGGTGCTCAGACAGAAGAAGAATGGCACTTTGAGTTTAAAGCAAGCCAACATAAAGCTTTAATGGAATCAAGTAAAGTAATTGATGAAGTGTTTGCAGAATTTGAAAAAGTAAGCGGCAGAAAATATAACAGAGTTGAAAGCTACAAAATTGAAGATGCTGATGTTGCAATTGTTGTAATGGGAAGTGCTTATGAGACTGCAATGGTAGCGGTTGAGAGGGCAAGAGAAGAAGGTATTAAAGCGGGACTTGTAATGCCAAGAAGTTTTAGACCGTTCCCTTACAATGAAATAGCAGAAAAACTAAGAAATGTAAAAGCTATTGCAGCACTTGATAGAAGTTGTCCAATGGGTGCAATGGGTGCATTATATAATGAAGTATCAGGTGCACTTAGTGCAAACGGACAAAGTGCAATAATGACTAATTATATTTTCGGACTTGGCGGAAGAGATACTACAGTAGAGCATATTTTAGAAGTGATTAAAGAAACAGATAAAAACGCAAAAGCTGGAAAAAGAGTTACAGACTTACAAGGTTTCATTAACCTTAGAGGTCCAAAACTTTCATTTAATTAAGGAGTTTTTATGAAAAAAATTACGAATTTAAAAGAATTTGCCTGTACTCCTGATAGATTTCAAGGTGGGCATAGATTATGTCCTGGATGTGCGCATGGTATGATAGTAAGGGAAGTAGTAAATGCTACTGATGATGATTTGGTAATTTCTACTGCTACAGGATGCCTTGAAGTATGTAGTGCAATTTATCCATATACATCTTGGGATGTGTCTTGGCTTCATATCGGATTTGAAAATGCAGCTGCTGGAATTAGCGGTGCTGAGGCTATGTATAAAGCTCTTAGCAGAAAAAACAGATCTTATAATCCAGATAAAAATGTTAAATTTGTAGCATTTGGTGGAGATGGTGGAACTTATGATATCGGTTTTCAATCATTAAGTGGTGCAACTGAGAGAGGTCATGACTTTTTATATGTTTGTTTGGATAATGAAGGATATATGAATACAGGAGGTCAGAGAAGTTCGTCTACTCCTGTTGGAGCCCATACAACTACATCTCCAAGAGGTAGAGTGAGTTACGGTGAAAAGAATAGAAAAAAAGATTTAACTATGATTATGGCGGCACACGGGTGCCCTTATGTTGCGACTGCAGTTCCTGGAACAAAACATTGGAAAGATTTGGCTACAAAAGCTGCAAAAGCTATTAGTACAGTGGGCCCAACTTTTATTAATGCCCTAAGTCCTTGTACAACAGAATGGAAGTTTAAACCTGAAGATACTACTGAAATAGCTGACTTGGCAGTTGAAACATGTATGTTTCCTCTTTATGAAATAGAAGATGGTCATAAACTTACAATCACTTACAGACCAAAACAAAAAATTCCTGTTGAAGAATATTTGGGAAGACAGGGAAGATTTGCTCATCTATTTAAACCAGAAAATAAGTGGGTAATTGAAGAAATTCAAAAACAGATTGACGAATACTGGGAATATCTACAAAGAAGAGAAGAAGCAGGAGTTTAAGCTTCTTTTTTTAATTTTTTCTTTTCTTAAATCAAAAAGTGATAATTTTAAATATCTATTTGTTTAGTAATTATATTAATTTTATATTAATTTTATTAAAAATTTGTTATAATTTTTATAAAAAAGAGTAAAAATGAAAAAGTTTATATTTTTTTTGATTTTGTCTGTTTTTGTATTTGCAAAAATTTTGGTTGTAAATTCTTATTCTACAAATGATCAGTGCGGTATCCCACAGCTTCAGGGATTTTTATCTGTTATGTATCAAAATGGATATCAACCTAATGATTTTGAATTGGTATTTTTAAATGCAAGACAAACACCTAAAAAAGAATTGTTAAAAAAAGCCCAAAATATATTGAAAAATATCAGTAAATATAAATACATTGTTACATTTGATGATGCCGCTTTTAAATTAGTCGGTATCCCTGCCAGTAAAAAAAACAAATGGGTTTATTTTAGCGGTATGAATTATCCTTATGATTTATATGAAAAAAACTTTAATTTGCCTAAAAACATTGCAGGAATTTATGAAAAATTATATATTAAAAAAAATTTGGAAATTTTTAATAAAATTGAACCTATAAGCAAGATAGCTTTTTTTTATTCTGAAGGAGTAGGGAAGATTTTAAAATTGCAGACTCAAATGGAATTAAAAAATTCTGTTTTTGAAAAAAAAGTTGATTATATAAAAGTTAATACTTTAAATGAATTAAAAGAAAAAACAAAAAAGATAAATGATAATTTGAAATATACTTTGTTTATACCTTTTGCAATGAGTTTAAAAAAAGGTGATAAAAAAATTTCTTTTGTAAAATTTAAAGATATATATTTACAAAATATTAAAAAGCCGGATATCAGTATAAATATGTTTTTTGTAAAATTAGGATTTTTAGGCTTTGGGGGGGTGGATTTTTATAAAATGGGAATGCAACTTGGAAAATTAATCATAAAACATTCCAGAACTCACATTATAGAAATTGCAAAGGATAGTTATTTTTTTATAAATGCAAAAAGGGCAAAAGAAATACATTTTATATTGCCTGAATGGTTTATAAAAAATTATGTAAAAGTAATTGTAAATGATTAAAAAGTGGTTATATTATTTTTATATTTTATCTGTAATTGTATTGATTTTATATTTGGCTTTAATTTTTATTTTTTTAAAAAAAGATAGAGAATACATTGCCAATATTAGTTCAATTTATTTAGAAAAACAGTTAATTGCTTCAAAATATGAACAAATAAACTTAATTAAAAAAGTTTTAAGTAATGAGTATGATATTTTAAAAAAAAGTTATAAATATGTACAAATAAAAGAGATAAAAAAAGAAATAAAGTCATTAAAAAAATTATTAGAAATAATTTTGCTTGTAGATAAAAAAAATTTTTATATATACATAAACAATTATTTTTCAAAATATAAATTTGATTTTAATATTGAAATACTGAATGAAAAAAAAACGGTAATAGCAAGTAATGTTTTTTTTGATAATGGAAAAAAAAGAAAATTAAAGTGTAATCCTTTAAAAAATTATGGATACTGTGAAGTTAAAAATAATGATTATTTTTATAGTGTTACTTTTTTACCATATATTAAAGTTTATATTGTTGCACAAAAACAATTTGCCCATCCACCTAAAACATATTTTCATCCTCTATTTTTAACGCTTAAATCGTTTCCAGATATAATTGTTCCTAATGTCAAAGGAAAAATGGATAGTGATCATTTTTATATTTTTGATATGTTTAAACCTTTAAATTTATTTTTTGGAGTAGGAATAAATTATAAAAAATTAGAAAATTTTCCAAAAAAATTTACAAAAGAAACTTCAACTATTTTGTTTCACCGTTATTTGAAACTGATTTTTATTATGTCTTTGATAATGTTTGTTTATCTTGTGGTTAGTACTTACTTTTTATTTAAATTAAAAAATTTGGGCGTAAAAATAGAAAAAGAAACTTTGTATGATAAATTAACCGGTTTGTATACAAGAAAAGGTTTAAATGAATTTTATGATAAAAATAAAATTTTATTATTGCTGGATTTAGATAATTTTAAATATATTAATGATGCGTTCGGACATGAAAAAGGGGATGAAATATTGGTTAAATTTTCCGAATTATTAAAAGAATTTTTTGATGGAGATATAATTTGTAGATGGGGAGGGGATGAATTTATTGTTTTAACAAATAAGTCTAAAGAAAAAATAAAAAGAATCATTGAAAAAATAAATGAAAAAATTGAAAAACTGCAAAAACAGTTTGATACAAAGTTGGAAAAGAATTTATCTGTGAGCTGCGGGGGAAGTATTTCTATAAAATCTGTAGAAGAAAAATTTAAAGAGGCTGATTTGGCTTTATACAAGGTTAAAAAGACTACAAAAAGAGGTTGCAGGTTTTTTGATGAATTGGATTATGTAAAAATAGAAAATAGTTAAATCCATTTTTTTCTTTTAAGCCATACATAAATAAATACTGCTATTGAAATATTAAGAACCCATACTGCAAAATATCCATATTTCCAGTTCAATTCCGGCATATATTTAAAATTCATTCCGTAATTTCCAACAATAAATGTTAATGGAAGAAAAATTAATGAGATTGCCGCAAGGCGCTGCATGGCTTTGTTCATCCTGGTAGAAAGAATACCCATATGCAGGTTAAGTAAATAACCTGTTCTGTCAAGCAATGTTTTGGATTCATTTATCAAATACTTTAGATGTTCATTTAAATCTATAAATTCATATTTTAAATTATGTTTACTGACTTCATCTAATTTGTTGTAAATTTTATTTATTATATCCCTTTCATGAATTGATACCTTTGTAATTCTGTTTAAAGTTCTTCTAGCATAATAAATATCTTTTTGAAGTTCATCCTCCTCCACTTCTTCATGAAAAATAGAATCTTCCAAATCTTCTAAAGCTTCGTCAATTACGTCAACTACCAAAATGGTATTATCTATTAATATATCTATTATGATATATGTTAAATAATCAAAGGAATTGTTTTTTTTATATTTTTTTTCAAATTTTTTAGCAAGTTCTGTTACAATCTCTTTTTCTTCGGCCAAAATAAAAAGTTTATTTTTGGTACGGATTATTACTACATTTGAATCATCGTATAATAAATTTTCTTCTTCATCAAATTTTATATATTTTAAAATAATCACCTTAAATTTTTCAGTTTCTTCATAAGTGATTGACTGGTCTTCATTTTGTATGTCTTCAATAAAGCTGTTTGGAAATTCATTTTGCAATAGCCATTCAATAATATTTTCATTATCAATAGTGGAAAATATAATCTGAACATCTTCACTAATAACAATATCATCCATTCTAAGGAGTTTTTCAGTGTAGATATACATGGCCTCTCCTTTTGAGGCTGCAGATGGAATATAAATTAAATTTTTTAATTATATTTCATCTATAGCCTGGAATTTAATTACAGTATTATACCAAATTAAATTCGATTGTAATTTTTACACCTTTATTTATTTCGGATTCTATATTTATTTTTGCTTTATGAAGGTTTAGAATTGATTTTACAATAGCAAGACCCAGTCCAAAACCTTTAACTTTTTTATTTCTGCTTTCATCAACTCTATAGAATTCGTCAAAAATAAAAGGCAGTTTTTCTTTCGGTATTCCTATACCGTCGTCTTTAATAATAAGTTTTATTTTGTTTTTTGTTTTTTTAAGTGTTATATCTATATGTTTTGCCCCGTATTTTATAGAATTTTCTATTAAGTTCGAAATAGCCATTTTAAGAAGGGTTTTATCTCCATATATAACATATTCGTCATCATTTATATTTAGATTGATGGATATTCTTTTTGAATATTTTTCAAATAAGTCAAGTATTATATTTTCTAAATCTATTTCTTTAAAATCTTTTTTTGTGAAGTCTTTTTTAGTTAAAAACAGCAACTTTTCGGTAATGTCGTTTATATAATTTAATTCGTTTAGCAAAGATTTCAATAGGGTCTCATCACATTTTCCATTTTTTAAAGCCAGAGAAATTTCACTCTTCATAATTGTCAGCGGTGTTTTTAATTCGTGGGAAACATTGGAATTGAAAAATTTCAACCTTTTTATAGTATTTTCAATATTTTTTGCAATGGCATCTATAAATTTATATCCTACGAGTAAAACAATTAAATATATAAAAAACGATATTGCAAGAGATATGGTTTTGACTATTTCTATTTTATCACTGTTACCGGAAATAATTGTTTTAACGCTTATTATTTTATTGTTTTTTACGTAATTATATATTAATACTTTTTCTTTTCCGCTAGAAGTTTTTATTGTTTTTACTTCAAAACCTTCAAATTTTTTTAAATCTTTAATTGGATTTGAGAGGGTTGTTACTTTTACAAAGAGCGGATAAATTTTATATTTATGCTGAAGGGCTATTAAATTACTTATATTTTTTTTAGAGTTTGCTATTTCAGTTGCAATTATTACAAGTCTGTCTTTTAGATGCATATTGAATGATTTTGTAAGGGCGAAGATCAAAGCCCCTTCAAAAAGGGCTATAATTATAAAAACAACTGCCGCAAATTTTATAAACAGATCATTTCTTAGGTTATTCATCACTTATTTTAAAACCCATTCCCCTGAATGTTTTAATTAATTTTTTGTCAAAATCTTTATCTATTTTTTTTCTTAGATGTGAAATATAAACATTAATTACATTTGAATTAATTTCTTCGTCCATTTCCCATAAATTTTGTGCAATCATATCTTCTGAAACAATTTTACCTTTGTTTATCATTAAATATTTAAGCAGTTCAAATTGTTTTGCGGTTAGTTCTATGTTTTTACCCGCGCGTCTTACTTCTTTTGTGTCAGGATTTAGTTCCAAATCTCCTACTTTTAACACATTTTCTTTTATATTTTTGCTTCTTCTAAAAAGTGCTTTAATTCTGGCAACCAATTCTTCGAAATCAAACGGTTTTGTCAGATAGTCATCCGCTACATTAAGCCCTTCCACTTTATCTTCAATATCGCTTTTTGCAGTAAGAATAAGCGCCGGTGTAAAAATATCTTTTTCCCTTAGTTTTTTAATTACATCAATTCCGCTCATTTTAGGCAGCATCCAGTCTACCACTAAAACGTCATAATTATTGTTTTGGGCCAAATAAAACCCTTCTTCACCGTCTTTTGCCAAATCTACCCTGAAACCTTCTTTTTTCAGATATTCTTTTATGTTTTTTGCAATTTTTTCATCATCTTCTATTAATAAAACTTTCATTTTTGCCTCCTTGATTAGATATAATACAATTATACATCATTTTTTTTAAAAAAACTTTAAGTTTTTTAATATTTAATATAAATTTAAAGGAAAATAATGATTTTGGCGATTGAGAGCAGTTGTGACGATTCTTCTATTGCAGTAGTTGAAATTGAAAGCAAAAAACTTATGTTTCATAAAAAAATCTCCCAAGAACTCGCCCATTCTGTTTACGGGGGAGTTGTTCCCGAACTTGCAAGCCGTCTCCATGCCGAGGCTCTTCCCAAAATTTTAGAAGAGGCTAAAGTTTATTTTAAAAATTTAAAGGCGGTAGCGGTAACGAATGCCCCCGGACTCAGTGTAACGCTGCAGGAGGGTGTAATGATGGCAAAAGGGCTTTCAATTGCCTTGAATTTGCCTGTAATTCCCGTAAATCATCTTATAGGGCATATTTATTCGCTTTTTGTTGAAAAAGAAGAAATAAAACCTATGATGGTACTTTTAGTCAGCGGAGGACATACAAAGATACTTCAGTTTAACGGAATTAATAATATTTGCGAAATAGGCTCAACTTTGGATGACAGTTTTGGAGAGAGTTTTGACAAATGTGCCAAAATGTTGGGGCTAAATTATCCGGGAGGGCCTGAGATAGAAAAATTGGCTGTGAGCGGTGAAAGGTGTGTAAATTTACCTTTGCCTCTTAGAAATTCAAGTAAAATTGAATTTAGTTATTCCGGACTTAAAAATGCAGTCAGATTGGCTATTGAGTCAAATCAGTATAAAAAAAAGGATATTGCCGCCTCTTTTCAGGCAAAAGCCATTGAGCATCTTGTTTTTATGTCCAAAAGGGCGATTAAAAAATATAAGCCTAAGAATTTTGCAATAGTCGGAGGGGCAAGTGCAAATAAGGTTTTAAGAAATGAGTTTGAAAAATTATCAAAAAAATTTAATTTCAATCTATTTTATCCGGATATGAAATACACTTCGGATAATGCCGCGATGATAGCAAGAGCTGCAATTGAATTTTATAAAAACGGTGAATTTGTTGATTTTAGAGATATTAAGATAATTCCGAGAATAAATTTTAAGAAATGTTAATTTAAAAAATATTTTAATATTTCTTTAGGGATTTCATCAATTTGTTCAGGCTTTAATTCTTTTTTAGCAAAATCCAGATAAATTTTGTTTTTAATAATAATTTTTATTATTTCTTTATCGATTTCATTATTTTTTGCCATATTGTAAAGTATTTTAAAAATTTCTGAAAGTTTGTTTGATTCTTTGTATGGTCTGTCAGCTGCACTAAGTGCTTCAAAAATATCTGCTATTGCCAATATCCTTTCTTCTAATGATAAATCTTTTGCACTAAGTCCCCTTGGATAACCTTTTCCATTTAATTTTTCATGATGATTGGCTGCAATGTCAGGTAATTTTTTATATTTTTTCGGAAAATGAAGATTTTGTAACATATTCAAACCTATTTCAGCGTGGCTTTGAATTATTTTTCTTTCTTCATCTGTTAATGTGCCTTTTCTTATGGACAAATTTTTTAATTCGTCTTTATTCAATAAATTTTCATTATCTATTTTTATTTTAGCAATTTCTTTTAATCTGTTTAATTTTTCATCGTCCATCCATTCACATCCTTTATTGATTTCTTTTAAAAATTCAAAATCATTGTCAGCTTTTTTTATTAATTTTTCATATTCTTTCTTTGATAATTTTTTTTCTAAAAGTTGAATATAGTATTCCTTTTTTAATAATTCAAATTTATATTTTATTATTTCGATCCTGTCTATGGTTTTTTCAAGTTTGGCAGCTTTATCCATTATCTGTTCGGGTATGGCAATTTTACCTATATCATGAAGCCATCCTGCTATTTCTATCATTTTTAATTCATCTTTTGGATATGTTTTAATTTTTTCTTTTTCAATTGCATTTGCAATCATTATTGAAAGTTTTGCCACTCTTTGTACATGTTTGCTGGTATATTTTGATTTTTTATCAATTGCAATACCAATAGTTTTAATAAATGAAGTAAATAGTTTTTCAAAATCTTTAATTAATTTATCTTTTGTTAAAGAAATAGCTGCGATAGATGCAAGAAGTTCGACTATTTTTTCATCGTTTTGGTCAAAAGCTATGATTTTATCATCATATTTTTTATTTATTAACTGCAATACTCCTATTATATCTTTATTATGCCCCCTAAGCGGTATTACAAGCATCGATTTTGACAGGTAATTATTTTTTTTATCAAACTTTTTTGTACCTTCGAAATCGAATTCTCTGTCATTATATACATCTTCAATATGGATTATTCTGCCTGTTAATGCGCAAAGAGAGGCAACCATTTTTTTGTTTTCTTTTCCATTTACATATAAAGGAATTTTAGGCCAGATTGTATTTTCTTTTTCTTTTATGTTTAATGTATCATTTTGTATGATTTTAAATTTTAAATATTGGTCATCTTCGGTTTTAAGATATATTGTGCCTCCGTCGGCATTTGTTATTTTTCTTGCATATGTTATTATTTTTTCCAGAATATTAATAGGATTGTTTTCTGAATATAAATCTTTTATCATTTCAAAAAGAATTTCTTTAATGTTTTTTCTTTTTATTATTCTATCTTCATTAATTATCATATTGTCATCAAGGATTGTTACATTTAAATTTTTAAGTTCTTTTTCTATTTCATTTTTAAATAATGGTTTAATGTGATAGATATATATTTTTGGCTTATAATTTAATTTATTGATTAATTTGAATATATCTTGAGGAGTCATATGTTTTGATATTTCTGCAAGATTTTTCATTCTATTTGGAAAAGAACATTCCAATATAAGATGTTGAGGTTTAAAATTATTTATGGTTTTAATGAGATTTTCGCATAATGCAGTGTCACCGCTGATTAAATATTTTTGGTTTATTAAATATCCGAAAGTTGTTACAGTATGGTCTACGGTAAAAGGAAGTATTTCATTATTATGGACGATAATTGGTTTATTTGCTTCAATTTCTACAAATTTTATAGTTTTTTTATATGAATTTATTAAATTTATGTTTTGAAATTCCGGCCATGTTTTATCATTAAAAATAAAATTTTTTAAACTTTCAATTGTTTCTTTGTTTCCGTATATATTTATAGGATTTCTTATTTTAGAATAAATTAGATCAATTAAAAAGGGAATGTCTACGATATGGTCAAAATGCGGATGAGTTAAAAAAATATGTTTTATTTTCTCTAAATTTTTTACTTCATTGATTATATTACCGGCATCTATTATTATGGAATCATCAATTTTAAAACATGTGGAATATTTTTCTTTATCTTTGTTTCCGTAACTCCCTAATACCTCTATTTGCATTTCAATCCTTTATTTTGTTGTAAATTTATATATTCCGTTAAATGTTTTTGGAGGATTTTTTATATATTCTTCACATCTTTTAATATAAAGCATATAAATATAATCTTTGTTGTGTTTATATAATTTTTCAAAAATTTTTTTTGCTTCTTTAAATTTGGCATTTTTATATAAATATAAAGCTTTGTTATATTCATTAAAATCTTTTTTACCAAAATCTATTACTTCATAAATTGTAATAGGTTCGTTTTTCCCTTTTACATAAACTGTATCTAGTTCTCTTATTGTATAATCTTTCTTTAGCTTTTTTTTTGTAAATTCAGAAATGATTATATGTGAATGATAAAATTTATTTAATCCTTCAAGTCTGCTTGCTAAATTAACACTGTCTCCTATAATTGTATAATCAGCCCTACCTTTTGAACCCATTTCACCTATTGTTGCAATTCCAGTATTAATACCTATTCCTATATCAATGTTTACTTTAAATGTTTCATAAATTTTTTTATTTATTTTTTTGAGAAATTTAATCTGTTTTATTGCACAGCTTACAGCTTTATCTTCATGGTTTAAAACATTTTTTGGAGCATTCCAGTATGCCATTATGGCATCGCCTATAAATTTATCAATAGTACCTTCGTGTTTTATTATTAAATTTGCCATGGGAGTGAAATATTCATTTAACATTTCAATAACTTTTTTAGGATCTTTCAAGGTTTCAGAAATTGTTGTGAAACTTCTTATGTCACTAAAATATATGGTTATTTCTTTTTCTTTTGGGGCTAAGATATCTGTTGGGTTTTGTAAAAGTTCTTCCATTACATTAGGGGATACTTTTTTTGCAAAAGCATTTTTAATAAGCAGTGAATTTTTATATTCGAAAAAATAATTTATTGTTGTTAAGACAAACGAAGTTATAACTATAGAAAACAGAGGATAAAATGTATTTAAAACAATCAAATGTTTTCTAAACAGATAATATTCCCCATAATATATTAGGGCAATTAATATTATTATTGCGGTAATTGCTTTTATAGCCGAAAATCTGTAAATAATGAAAGCACTTAAAATAGTAACTATTAAAATTATAGCAATATTTATTATTTCTTTATTTTCAGGTTTGGATAAAATATCGTTTTTTAATAAGTTATCAAGTAATGTCGCCTGAATTTCAACTCCCGGAAATACACTTTCATACGGAGTTGCCCTTAAATCAAACAGACCAGCCGAGGTGGTTCCTATGATTACGAATTTATTTTTAACTAAATTTTTGTTAAAAGTATTGTTATAAACATCCAATGCCGAAATATAATTAAATTTCCCTCTTTTCCCCCTGTAATTTATAAAAACTCTTCCGAATCTGTCTGTCTTTATCGTTTGGTTGTTGTCTAAGTGGATATTGTCAATTCCTACAGGGGTATAATTGATTGTGATTTTAGAAATACCTTGAGAGAGTCTATACATTTCAAAAGCTAGTGAGGGATAAAAATTATCATTATATTTTATTATAAGAGGCACATATCTTACTATTCCGTCATTATCTGGGACCATGTTTACAAATCCACTGCTGTATACACTTTTCTGAAGTCCAGGGATGTTTGCTAAATATCCCTGGGCTTCAGGTAGGAATTCTTTTTCAAAATTTCTTTGTATAAAAATAGCAGGAATATTAGGAAGAGTGTTTTTAGTAATGTTTTTATCAAAATAAAACATTAATCCTAAAATAGAGGGGGAGTTCTGCAGGGATTTTGCAAAAATATAGTCATTTTTTTTATTTCTGTCATGTTCGGGAAAGAAAATATCATAACCTATAATACCTACGCTTGCTTTTGTAAGATTTTTAACAATTTTAGCAATTATTTTTCTCTCCCATGGCCATTGGCCGAATTTTGATAAAGATTTTTCGTCTATATCCACTATTGTGACAAGATTTGAAGTAGGTTCATTCCCTTTTAAATAAAAAAAAGTATCTGTTATTTTTTTATTGAGGCTATCTAAAATAATAGGGTTTAGTAAGTATAGAAAAACAATAAGTACAGATATCATTATACTGATAATAAAAAAATATAATTTTTTCATTTACCTTCTTTTTGAGAGTATGATATAATATTCATATAATTTTAACATAAAAGGGGAAAGGGTGAAAATTTTTTATTTTCTCATATTTTTAATTATGTTAAATTTATATGCTTTTAACGGAATTGATTTTTATAAAAATGGTGAATACCAAAAAGCTGAAGATATTTTTATGGAATATCTTCAAGAGACAAATTCATCTGTAGCTAAAGCTTATCTGGCAAAAATATATTATAAGGAAGGTAAATATAAAAAATCAAAAAAATTTATAAATGAACTTTTAAAAAACAAATCTGTACCAATAAATATTAAAAAAGAACTTAAGGGTTTTCTTTTACTCATGCAGGGTAAAAAAAATATAATCCCTTTCGTGTCTCTTTCCGAAGAAATAATTTATGATACGAATGTAAATTGGGATATGGATAAAAAAGAAGATTTTGCGCATATTGAAGAATTTAGAGGCGGCGGAACGTATTCGAATGATAATTTAAAAATTTTTTCTTATTTTACACTTCAAAACAAGAGGTATTTTAAATACAGTAATCAGAATTATAAATTATTTAATCTATATACATATTTATATTATTATTCTTATATAAATACTAAATTAAAATTGGGATTTGAAAGAGAAATGGGAGATTCAAATTTTTATACAAGTGAACTTTATTTTTATAAAAGATTTAAAAATTATGAGATAGGACCTTTTACAATAGGGGAATATTATAATAACAATAATTTGAATTATAAAAATTTGGGAGGAGGTATAAGAATAGGATTTTCTAAAAAAAATTTTTTTACTAAGGTTTCTTTAATGTCATATTACAGCAATTACAATAAGAGAGATTTAGATAATCATAATTTTAAAATTGATATAAAGAATGTATTAAATTTTTCTAAATTTTATCTGTATATAAATTATTATTTTAATTATTCAAAATATAATGATTATATTAATAATTTCCATTATTTGGATTTTTCAGTTAACGGCAAAATCAATAAATATATTAATTATTCAATTGGAATTACCAAATATTATTCGATAATTAATAAATTCTGTTATAATGTTATGAAAAATGAAATATATACAAAAATAATCTGCAATTTTTAAGGAGAAGGGATGAGATTTTTATTAATTTTAGTGGCAATTTTTTTATACGCAAATATAGGGAATATCAAAGAAATTAAAGGCGGGGTAAAGGTTGTAAGAAATCATAAAACACTAAAAGCTTATGTCAATATGCCTATTGAAAAAAAGGATACTATTTATACATATAATAATTCTAAAGCAAAGATTATTTTTAAAGATAAAACCATAATTACATTAGGTAAAAATTCGGTTTTTAAAGTTGAAGATTATGTATATGGTAAAAAACCAAGGGCAAAATTCAGTTTTTTAAAAGGTGCTTTTGTAAGTGTAGACGGTAAAATAGCCAAAATCGCCCCTAAAAGATTTAAATTGAAAACTAAAAATGCTTCAATCGGAATCAGAGGAACGACTGTTTTTGGTGAAATATCTGATAAAAAAGATATTATAGGATGTACTCAGGGGTTGATTAGTGTATCAAAAAATGGGCAGGAAGTTTTAGTAAAACCGGGAGAAATGGTAAAAGTTTTTACCAATAAAATAACTTCTCCGGTGAAAATTCCTCAGAGTTATTTAAATAAATTGGTTAAAAAATTATCATTGAATAAAAAGGAAATAAAAAGTTTTTTTAAACAGATAAATATAAACAGACAAAATAAAGTAACATGGGGAGATTATATAATAGAAACTCCTGTTAAAAATAAAAATATCAATAATGATATCGATACACATGTTAACACCAGTCATTTTGTAGTGGAAAAGCAAAAAATTGAAATTAATAATAAAATTAATAATTCGGAAACTACAGATACAACAAATATTCCTATAAATAATTCAGCCGGTAATTTAGAATCTCCAACCATAATAAACACATATAATTCAAACAACGGCAATCACAACGGACAAGACGGTACAAACAACGGAAACCATAACGGACAGAGTGGATCAATGATGGATAATTTAATAAATAATGGAAGTTCTATGATGAATAATATGATGAATAATGGTCATTAATAGTTAAAATTTTTTAGTTATATAAGGAATTTATAAAGAAAGAAAGCAGATTATAATCTGCTTTCGTAACGTCTAAGCATCCAAAGTTTTCTAAGGATTTTTTTACGAGTCGCAATTTTTTCTTTTTTGCGTCTTTCACTCGGAGGTTCGTAAAATCTTCTTTTTCTAACTTCAACTACAATTAGGTTTCTGTCAACCTGTCTTTTGAACTTTCTGTAAGCAGATTCGAAATCTTCTCCCGGATGTACTACGATTCCTGGCACTGCTCTCACCACCTTTCATTTATTTTTGAGGTGTTATTATATCAAAATAATAAATATTTATAAAGAGGTAAAATAATAAAAGCAAATAAAATACCAAGACCAACTGCAGAAATTGCCAAATCTTCCCTTAGTTTCGCCTCCATTGCCAGTACGGATGCCATTACCATGGGCGGCATTGCACTTTCTGTAAACGTCACCTGAAATGCAGGGTTCTTGATATCAAAAAATAGATAAATAATAAAATAAATACCAAGTGGTACTAAAAACATTTTAATAAAAAGTACAACTGAAGCCAGTTTTATATTTTTTTTTACATCCAAAAAACTGAATCTCATTCCTATGGCGAGTGTTACCAGAAATATTAGGGAATCTCCTATAGGTTTTAAAAATTCCAGGTTCAAATGGAAATTTCTCAAAAAAATTGCAAATAAAAGGGCTAAAAAAGGGGGAAATTTAAATATATCTTTTATCATGTTTTTTATATTTATACTTTTTTCACTCCCATACGCCACAAATATGCTTCCAAATACTATTAAACCAAAAAACATCATCTGGTCAAAAAATATTGCCCATATCAAATTTTTTTCTCCGAACAGACTTACAACCATTGGAAAACCCAAAAATGATGTGTTTCCGAGGCTTGATGTTAAAAGTGCAGCGGCAGTGGTTTTTCTGTCAAACTTTAATAATTTTGAAATTATAAATCCGAATGTCGTTCCGATTAATATAGACATAAATGAAAGAAAAAATATTTTAAAAATTTCATTTGAGGAATTTAAATAATATATTTTGTAAATAATTAAAGCCGGAAAAGAGATAAAAATGACAATATCAATTAAAGGTTTTGAATAATCGTTTTTGAATGTTTTAAAAATATATCCAGCAATAAAAATAATAAGTACAGATATCAGCAACTTTATCCTTTTTTTTGGAATTATAATTAATAAAATTAAGAAAATTTACATTTTACATTTTGCATTTTACATTTTTCCTTGTGATAGTTGGTATAATTTCATTAAAAAGGTGCTTTATGGCTAAATACATTTTTGTAACAGGAGGAGTGCTCAGTTCTCTTGGAAAAGGTATAACTTCGGCTTCTATCGCAACACTTCTTCAACACAGCGGTTTTAAGGTTTCCATGGTAAAAATCGACCCTTATTTGAATGTGGATCCAGGAACTATGAGTCCTTTTGAGCACGGTGAAGTGTTTGTAACCGAAGACGGGGCTGAAACTGACCTTGATATAGGTAATTATGAGAGGTTTTTAAATAAAAATTTAAGTAAAAAAAACAATTTCACAACAGGACAGGTTTATTTAAGTGTTATTGAAAAAGAAAGAAGAGGGGATTATTTGGGAAAAACTGTTCAGATTATTCCTCATATTACAGATGAAATTAAAAAAAGAATAAAAGATGTTGCAAAAGAAACTGATATTGTAGTGGTTGAGCTTGGCGGGACTGTCGGGGATATAGAAGGACTCCCGTTTTTAGAAGCTGTAAGACAGCTTAAACAGGAAGTCGGTAAAAATAACGCAATGTTTGTACATGTAACACTCATTCCTTATATTAAAGCGGCGGGTGAGCTTAAGACAAAACCGACTCAGCATAGCGTTCAGGAGCTTAGACGTATAGGTATTACCCCACATATACTTGTATGCAGAAGCGAAAAGCCACTTCCGAAATCTCTCAAAGAAAAACTTTCAAACGCTACAGATGTGGACAGGGATGCCGTTATTGAAGCTGTGGACGCCCCTACAATTTATCAAGTGCCTTTAAATTTTTTAAATCAGGATATTTTAAAACCTATTGCCGAGCAGCTTGATTTAGGAGAACTGCATCCTGATATGAGTGAATGGAACTATCTTGTTAAAAAAATAATTTCCCCTCAGAAAAGTGTAAAAATAGCATTTGTAGGAAAATATTTAAAATTAAAAGAGAGTTACAAATCTTTAATAGAAGCCCTTATTCACAGCGGAGCCCATCTTGATATGAGAGTGGATATTGAATGGATTGATTCTGAAGAACTTGAAAAATTAAGCGAAGAGGAAATGGAAGAGAGATTTAATGAAGTTAGCGGTATATTGGTACCGGGGGGATTTGGTGAAAGGGGAGTTGAAGGAAAACTAAGAGCCATCAAATATGCAAGGGAGAATAAAATTCCTTATCTTGGAATCTGTCTTGGAATGCAGCTGGCTGTTATAGAATTTGCAAGAAACGTGCTTAATCTTAAATATGCAAATTCTCAGGAATTTGACCCTGATACAACGGAACCTGTTGTATATTTAATTGATGAGTTTATTGATGCAAACGGACAAAAACAGATAAGAACCCACAAAACCCCGCTTGGCGGGACTATGAGACTCGGGGGGTATGAGTGTCTGATTAAAAAAGGTACAAAATTATACGACGCATATAAAAGTGATAAAGTAATAGAAAGACACCGTCACAGATATGAGGTTAATAACGCTTATGAAAAACAATTGGAAGATAACGGAATGATAATAAGCGGAAAAAGTAAAGAAGGATTGATTGAAGCAGTTGAGCTTAAAGATCATCCTTGGTTTGTCGGTGTTCAGTTTCACCCTGAATTTACAAATAAATTAAAATCTCCAAATAAAGTAATAATGAGCTTTGTTGAAAATGCATACAAATGTCAAAAAAGCTGTTAAATAAGCAACTTATAAAAGAAATTCTCTCTTTACGAATTGAAGAAATAGATTCAATTAATATTCCCCATTTTTCCCTTCTTAATGATATAGATAAAGCTACAAAAAGAATAGTTGAAGCTGTTGAAAATAAGGAAAAAATTGTAATAGTTGGGGATTATGATGTTGACGGTGTCAGCAGTTCTGCAATTATGAAACTTTTTTTTGAAAAAATGGGAATTGATATAGAAATTGTAATTCCAAACAGATTCATCCACGGATATGGACTCACCCCCGCAATTTTAGAAGAAATTGAAGCTGATTTAATAATTACTGTCGATAACGGAATTACCTCTTTTGAAGCGGCTGAAATTTGTAAAATAAGAGGAATTGATTTAATAATTACGGACCACCACACACCTAAAATAAGTACAAAGTGTAAAATGAAAAGTGAAGAGTTAATGGAGGATGGAAAATGGGGAATGGAAAATGAAGGACTGGAATTTATATTGCCTGATGCGTATGCCATAATTAATCCAAAAACTTCACCAGATTTTCCTTTTAAAGAAATTTGCGGGGCCGAGGTTGCTTGGTATTTGTGTGCGGCAATTAAAAAAGAGATGAATTTAAAAATTGATTTAAGAGAGTTTTTAGATATTTTGGCAATTGCCATTATTGCAGATGTTATGCCCCTTACTCATATGAACAGAACCCTTGTAAATATGGGACTAAAAAGATTAAACAGAGCCCTTAGACCTTTTAGTGGGATTTTAGCTAGGGAATTTAAAGAGATAAATTCAGAGACAATTGCTTTTCAGATAGCCCCGAGGATTAATGCGGCGGGCAGAATGGAGAGTGCATACGTGGCATATAATTTTTTGGTAAGTAAAAACGAAGAAGAGGCTTTCAGGTATTATTTGGAGCTTGATAGGCTGAATAATTTAAGAAAAGAAACAGAAAAAGAAATATTTGAGTCAATTGAAATTAAAGACGATGATTTCATCCTCTCTTTTGGGGATTACCATGAAGGGGTTGTGGGGATTATTGCAAGCAGACTTGTGCATAAATATAAAAAACCGGCAATTGTGTTTTCCAAAAAAGATAATATTCTTAAAGGCAGCGGCAGGAGCCTTGGAAATATTGATATATTTTCTCTTATTAGTGAATGTGAAGAGCTGCTTGAAGGTTTTGGCGGTCATAAAATGGCCTGCGGGTTAACAATAAAAAAGGAAAATTTTGAAAAATTAAAAACGGCTTTGAATGAGAAAATTAAAAAATACGGTAAAGATGATTTTTTTATAGAAGATTTTGTATTGGGTGAACTTCCTTTTAGTGAAATAGATTTGGAATTACTTGATATTATAAAATCTTTTGAGCCTTTCGGGGAGGCAAATCCAAAACCCAAATTTATTTCCTCGGCCAAAATAGAACATGTCCAGAATCTGAAAGACAATCATTATAAACTTATTTTAAATCAAAACGGTTATTTTCTGCCGGCAGTAATTTTCAGATATGACGGGGATTTTGACGAGAAAATAACTTTTAAATTTAGTTTGAGTGAGAACAACTATTATTCAAGGGAAATTCAATTAATAATAGAGGAGATATTATGAAAAGTCACCCTATTTTTAAAACACTAAGCGAAGAGGAGTTTGAAACTATAAAAGATTTTTTTAGGGAAAAAACTTTTAAAGCGGGAGAAATTATTGTAAAAGAGGGTGAATATTCCGAAAGGGCTTTTATTTTAAAAGAAGGTGAGGTCAGTGTAATAAAAGAAACAATTTATAAAAACGATTATATTATTACTGATATAAAAGCAGGTGGAGAGGAATTCTTCGGAGAGGTTAATCTGATTGACAGAGGTCTTGTTACTTCTACTATTAAAGCGAAAACAGATATAAAAATTTATGAAATAACCCATAATGATTTTATATCAATTCTTGATATGTATCCTGTAATAGGTTCTAAAATGCTTTGGATAATCTCTTATAACCTTACAAAACATTTAAGAAAAGCGGACAGGGATATAATAACTTTATATAATGCTTTTGTTGAGGTTGTGGAGAATGACTAAAGCTTTGGGATTTAAAGAACTGCTTGCAATCGGTATAGGCGGAATGATAGGGGGTGGTATATTTACCATTCTTGGTATTTCTGTTTCAGTTGCCGGATTTTTAGCTCCTTTTGCAATAGCCCTTGGAGGAATTATTGCTTTATTTGCAGGATATGCATATGTTAAACTAGGAGTTTATTATAAGGATGAGGGGGCTACATACGCATTTTTTAAAAGAACCTTTTCTAATTCACATTTGGCTGCGGCTATAATAGGATGGTATACAGTATTCGGATATATCTCCACTATTGCTTTGTATGCCTATACATTTTCATCTTACTCCATAAGTCTTTTCAGTTTTGGTGAAAATGAATTAATCAGAAAAATAATAGCAATTTTGATAGTCTGGGTATTTGCCGCAATAAATCTATGGAGTGTCAGGGGAATGGGTGAAGTTGAAGATTTTATTGTTTATTTGAAACTTTTTATTTTAATTATTATTTCCCTTATTTTATTTTGTTTTTCAAAATATGATTTTCATTCTTTTATAACTGTTTTAAGCAGCGATTTCAAAAATACTCCTTTTTTGAACATACTGATGGTTTCATCTGTTACATTTGTGGCATACGAAGGCTTTCAGTTAATAATTAACGGTGTTAAAGATATGGAAGAACCGGATAAAAATATTCCAAAAGCTATATATTCAGCTATTTTTATTGTTTGTTTAATTTATTTTGTTATCGCATTAGCTAGTGTAATTGCTATTGAGAAATACGACTTAATAAGAAATAAAGAAGCTGCTCTTGCAGTAGGTATGAAATCGATTGTCGGGGAATGGGGTGGAGTTTTGGTGATTTTCAGTGCAGTTTTGGCAACTTCTAGTGCCATTAATTCTACACTTTTTGGTTCATCACGTCAGCTTGCAAGAATAGCGGACGACGGGTATATGCCAAAAATTTTAAGTTTTAGAAAAGGGACAATTCCGACATACGCCATTATTACAATGGCTTTTGTTGCAAGTTTGCTTATAATTATAGGCAGTTTAAGGCTTATTTTGGAATTTGGAAGTATTACATTTTTACTTGTTTCTTTTTTAATGTCTTTAGCCAATTTTAAAATAAGGGACAAAACCAATTCTTCATTAAAAGTAACAATAATTTCAATGGTCGGACTGTTGATAGGCGGGGTTTTTATATTTTATTATGAATATAAAATAAATCGGATCGAGCTTGTTTTTGTGTTTTCATTATATATAATTATCGGGATTTTAGCGTTTTTTTATGCAAGGAGAAAGATTGCAGAAAATTCAAACAAATGACGGAAGTTTTACATTAAAAAGTGAAAAATATAATGAATGTTACCATTCAAGCGAAGGGGCTGTAAGAGAGAGTTTATACAAGCATATTTATCCCTCTTTTAGTGTAATTAAAAAAAAAGAAATTAATATACTGGATATCTGTTTCGGGCTTGGGTATAACACATTTTTGAGCGTTTTAAACAGGCCAAAGGGGGTAAAACTCAATCTGTTTTCACCTGAAATGGATGAAAGTTTGGTTAGAAATTTAAAAAAATTCCCTTATCCCGAAGAGTTTGAAAAAATCAGGCATATTATAAAAAAAGTGAGTAAAAATTTTTATTATGAGGACGAATGGATAAAAATTGAACTGTTTATAGGTGATGCAAGGGAGTATATAAAAAAACTTAAAAATATTGATATTGTTTATCAGGATGCATTTTCACCAAAAGTTAATAAAGAATTATGGACAATGGAATATTTTACACAGATAAAAAAAATATTAAATAAAAATGGTATAATAACTACATACAGTGTGGCCACACCTGTAAGGTGTGCTTTGTATAAACTCGGGTTTAAATTATATACCCATAATACAGATAAAATAAGAAAAGGCACCATTGCATCTTTTGCCGATTTGCCTTTTAAAAAAGTGGATTTTGAGGAAAAACTAAGAAGGGTTGATTGTTATTATTACAAAGATGAAAGGGTTTAATGAAAAAGTTTTTAATAATTTTTTTAACTGTTTTTATCAACGCCCAGCTTTTAAAACCGATTCCTGAAAATGTTGCATATAGTAAACAAAAAGCGCTTCTTGGCAAAAAACTTTTTTTTGACACCAGACTTTCCATCGACAATAAAATTTCTTGTGCAAGCTGTCATAATGTTTATAAAGGCGGGGATGACAATAGACAATTCAGCGTAGGGGTAAACGGATGTGTGGATAAACCCATGAATTCCCCTACGGTATTTAATTCTGTATTCAATATTTCTTTTTTTTGGAATGGGAGAGCGCCGAGTCTTAAAATTCAGGCAGAAGAAGCCAATCAGGACTCTTGTGAAATGGGAATGAAACCGGATATTTTGGAAAAAAGACTTAATGAAATAGATGAATATAAAAACCTCTTTAAAAAAATTTACGGGGTTGATTATATTAAATATGATTTGGTTTTTGATGCAATTGCAGAGTTTGAAAAGACTTTAATTACACCTAACTCTAAATTTGATTTATATTTAAAAGGAAAGGCCAAACTTTCAAAAAAAGAAAAAGAAGGGTTTTTGCTTTTTAAAAGATACGGTTGTATAACTTGTCATAATGGAATAAATTTTGGAGGAAATTCATATCAGAAAATAGGGGCGGTTATTGAGGCTTATAAAATGCCAAGAGGACGTGACAGATATGAAATTACCAAAAATTGCGATGATAAATATGTGTATAAAGTCCCGACTTTAAGAAATATTGCCCTAACTTATCCTTATTTCCATGATGGCAGTGTAAAAACCCTTGACAAGGCAGTAAAACTTATGGGATATTATAATTTGGGACTTTATTTAAGTGATGATGATATAGATAAAATAGTTGCCTTTTTAAAAACGCTTACGGGTAAAAAACCAAAAATACTGGATGAGAGATGAAAAAATTTGTAAGATTTAAATTTACTTCAAAACAGATAATTGTAGCAACAATTGGTTTAATTATATTAGTAGTTATATATTTTTTTAATAATTATGCAAAAAATTATTTGATAAAGACAAATGAAATTAATTCTCTAATATTGGAAATTGAAAAAGAAGAATATAATTTGAATTATCATGTACTGAGAAATTCTTTTTTCCTTTATTCAAGTTTTGATGAAACGGCCCAGTCAATCAGAGACATACAGAAAAAATTAAAAATATTAAAAGAAAAATTGGCAAAATTTGAACCCGGTATGTTAAAGTATTTTCGGGATTATAAAAAAGAAATAGATAAAAAAATTGAATATGTCTATGAATTTCAAAAAATAAATGCTCCTGTTAAAAATTCCACTATATTTTTAATAAATTTATTATCTACCCTGCCTGAATTGCATTTTCCTTTAAAATATAAAAAGAAAGCGGTTAATGCAATTTCTTCTGTATATTTGGCAAAATTTACCAATGATATTAGTTTAATAAAAAATATAGATTTAAATTATTTTAAAAATTTAAAATTTAAAAACAAAGATTTAAATATTTTTAATCGGTCTTTGATATTAAATTTGGAAGTTGTTAAAAACAATTTAAAAAAATATAATTTCTATTTAAATGAAATTTTGAGTAATTCAAGTTTAATTAAGCTGAAAACTTTAAAACAAACATTTTTAAATATCACAAACAATGTAATAAAATCATTTGTAATTATAGGTTATATCGGTATAGGGTTTTTAATTTTAACAGTTGCAGGTCTTATTATTTTGATAGGTATGGTAGAAAAAGACAAAGATATTTTTAAAGAACTGGCGTATATTGACAATGTTACCGGTTTATACAATATAAATAAATTTTTGGAAGATGAAAATTATTTTAATGTAATTTTACTTTTAAATATAGAAAAATTTAGAAATATAAATGAATTATACGGTAGGGAAGCCGGGGATAAAGTTTTAAAAGAGGTTGCTGATTACTTAAAAAATTTGAATATAAACAGTTACAGGATAGTTGCGGATAATTTTGCTATTTTGCTTAACTCTAAAGAAGATGCAAAGAATATTTTAAATAAAATTTTTAAGGAATTTGATGAAATTTATTATTATATAGATAAAAATTTAAAATTTCAGATTTCTTTTAACGCAGCTATCAGTGATATGAAACCTCTTTTAAAAACAGCTGAAATTGCAATGCATCATATAAAGAAAAATAAAAGAGTAAGAGTTATCAAATATATTCCGAAACTGGATAATTCAAAAGAAATAGAGGAAAATATTAAAAAATCAACCATTCTTTCAGAAGCTATAAGTGAAGATAAAATAATCCCTTATTTTCAGCCTATTGTGGATGTAAAAACGGGTGAAATTGTTAAATATGAAGTATTGGCAAGAATTGACAATAAAGGTAAAATTGAATCAATTTTTCCGTATCTGGAAATTGCAAAAGAAAACAGGGTTTATAAAGAGATTACAAAAACTGTTATTACTAAATCTTTCAATATATTTTACGGTAAAAATATCCCTTTTTCCATCAATTTGTCAATAGAAGATATTTTGGATGTGGACATTATATGTTTTTTAAAAAATAAATTAAAAGAATATAAGGGGATTGAAAAATATTTAACATTTGAAATTCTTGAGAGTGAAGCTATAAAAGATTACAAACAGATTGAAAAATTTGTAAAATTGATGAAAATGAAAGATATAGAATTTGCAATAGATGATTTTGGAAGCGGATATTCAAATTTTACACATATTGTTAATCTGGATATTGATTATATTAAAATAGACGGAAGTTTGATAAAAAATATAAACAAAGACAGGGTTTCAAAAGAAATTGTAGAATTGATTTCTTTATTTGCAAAAAGGGAAAATATAAAAACTATTGCAGAATTTGTCCATAATAAAGAGGTTTTTGATATTCTCAAAAAACTGGGAATAGATTGTGCACAGGGATTTTATTTGTATGAGCCGCTTCCTGGGCCGATTTTTAATAAAAATTAATTTAACATAAATTTGACAAATTTGACATTTATTTTATAAATTTAACAAAAAATTAATATTTTTTAATTATAATTCTAATCCCCCCTTTTTCATCCTTTCTCCTTTTTTAATTAAAAGGTTGCCCCTTTTGGGGCTTAAAATGTTATATTTTCAATAAATTCAATATCATCTTTTACAATAACAGCATCCACACAAAAAGCTGAGTTTATATTATTCTTTTTTAAATAAACATAGGCCGATTTAATTATTCTGTTTAATTTAGATGATGTAATATTATAAATCGGTTCAAAGTTTTTACCGCTTTTAACTTCTATAAAATGAAACACCCCGTTTTTAAAAGCTATAATATCAATTTCTCCAAATTTTGTGTAAAAATTTCTTTTTATTATTTTAAATTTTTTGCTTTTTAAATATTGAACAGCTTCATTTTCGGCGATGTTTCCTTTATTCCTTGTATTCATATAGAAGCTTTAAATGATTTTCAGGTATTTTAGATGGTTTTCCATTTTTAAGATATGCAAGTGTCACTTTCATTTCAAATATTTTTTTATCGTTTTTATAAATGGATTGTATAGCTTCTACTTTTACTTTACCTATTTCTGAAATTTTAGTTTCGATTTCTATAATATCGCCGAGTTTTGCACTGGAGATGAATTTGGCAACAATATCTTTTACTACGTATCCTTCATCTTTTTCAAAAAAAATATTTTTACTAAAAAATATTTCGCTCCTTGCTTCTTCACAAAAAGATATATAGTTTGTATGATAAACGATTCCCCCGGCATCTGTGTGTGAATAATAAATTCTTTTTTTATATTGCAACTTTTTATTTTCCATTTTTCATTTTCCATTTTTCATTAATTTTATAGTGTTCTATTTTAAAACTAAGTGCAATGCTTTCTTCTTTTTTTTCAAAATTTACAGGAAAATATGCTCTTATTACATACTTATAATTTTTTAAAGCGTCTATAAAATCATAAAAATCTTTAGGAGATTTTATAATGGCATCCAGCATATACGAAGTTTTAATAAAATCGTCTTTATAAATACTTGAATTTATTTCTCTAATGTTTGTTATATTCATAAATTTAGATGCAAAATTTTTAAAATTATTTTTATTAAAATCTCTGTTTAAAGCAGATATAATTTTGCTGTTCATTTTTTGAAGTTTTTTAAGTTCTTCATTTTTTTGTAGATAATGGTTTTTTAAAACATTAAATTCTGATTGGGTTTTGTAAAATTCATTTTGATATTTTTTAAATATCCTTATAGTTGGGGCTATAATTACCCCTATACTAAGAAGTGTTAAAAAAATGAAAAAAGTGAAAAACAGAAAATTTTTAACAATATCGATTCCATAAATTTTAATTGTCGGAAGTTTAAATGAAAAGTTTAATTTAGGCAGTTTCATTGAGGACTCTTTAAGTAATTTTCGGATTTAAACCTATACCATCCGTTTGGCATTAAATAGAAATAGGTATGGGTTTCATTAAAAATTGACTCAAGTGGAGGTAACATTAAAAAATTGTAAATATCTTTACTTGGTGTAATTCCATAGATAATTAATTTGTTTTTATCAAACTTGCAAGCATTAAGAGTAATAGGATCAGGTATTAGATCAAGTAAGTTATTAATACTTTGTTTAAGAACAGTGTTTTTTACCATAATATCTTCATATAAAGTTTTTTCTTTCAAAATAAAGTTTTTTTGATTTTCAATATTCTTTAACTGTTTATTTAAAGTTGATATTTGATTTTGATAATTTTTAATATCTTTTTTAAATAAATAAGCTTTTATGCCTAAAAAAAGAGCAAATAATAGATATAAGCTAAAAGAAATTGAAATAAATACAAGCCATAATTTTGTGTCTTCTTTAAACAAAGGTTTTGGTTTAGGTTTTGTAAAACTATACATTTTTCCTACTTATTTCATTTATGGTTTTTAATATATCTAAATTCTCTTTTTTTGATTCAATTAAAAGAGTGTCGTAAATTATTTTTGTAATATCCTCATTTAAAAAATCATTATCAAATATTATAATGTTTTCTATAAAATCGTCCGCAAAATTTTCATAATATTCTTCCAGAGAAGATTTTATAAAATTTATTACATCCATTTCAATACCCGTAGTGATTTTATTATCTTCAAAGTCTATTTCACTCTCATCTATGTTGTCTATATCATCAATTATATCATCTTCAATATTTTCTATAATGTTTTCGTTGTCTAGATTTTCTAATTCATTTTCGTCATTTTCTAACAATTCTTCTGCTTTTTCATAAATATCAGAAAAAATAGGTATGTTTTTATGATAAATTAAAATATAAAATTTTTCTTTTGTAATCAATATATACAATGTATTTATTTTTTTTGTTGCTTTGTAATCCATTAAGGCAAATATTGAATATATAAAATCTATATTTATTTTTTTTGCTTCCATCAAATCATACAAAGATGTATAAAAAGCATATTTGTTGTTAACACATATATATTTGATGTTTTCTGTTTCTATCCCATATTTTGCAAAATCTGTTTTTTGGCATGACGGGACGACCCCCTGATTTATTGTTTGAATAATGGTTGAGGTATATGTTTGGGGAATTTCTTCTGAGAGTTCTTTTATCTTTTTTATTAATCCTTTTTTTTCTTCAAATTCAAAACGGTTTTCTTCTAATAAATTATTATTTTTATATATTTCATATAATAATTTATAATTTTCATCATAATAACAGGAAATAAACTGTTGTTTAATAAATTTTTTTATGAACATAGCGGATGCGCTTTTAAATAGTTTTTTAATTTTAAACTGGAATTCAGTTTGGTATATATCTGAGTAGTTGATATGAATTCATGTCCTAAAAGCTCACTTACATCGTTTATTCTGGCACCCCTATCAAGCATATATGTGGCGAAGGAATGTCTTAGCTGATGCGGGGTTACATGAATACCGGCTTTTTTAAAGGCTTTTTGGATTATATATCTGAGTTTACTGCTTCCGATAGGAATACCGTCTTTTTCAAAAAGATAAGTTTTTTTGGAATTTATTTCAAGATATTTTTTTATAAATTCTTTAAGTTTCGGATGAAGAGGCAGGATTCTTGTTTTGTTTCCCTTACCTCTGATTTCTATCCAGTCGCCTTTAATGTCATTTAATTTTATATTTGCGGCTTCACTTATTCTAAGACCGAGTGAAAAAATGACCATAATTGCTAGATATTCATCCATTGTCGCCAGTTTCAGTGCTTCTTTGATTTTTTCGAAATTGACAGGTTTTGGCAGGGTTTTCGGGACTTTTATATGTTCATCGCCTATAATTTTATACTTAAACCCTTCCATTTGCAAAAATTCAAAAAAACTTCTAAGGGCTGAAATTTTTTTTGCTATTGTTTTTTTGTTAAGTTTTGCAATATGAAGTCTGTAAGGGGTAATGTCTATTTCATTATTGATAATTTCTATAAAATCTATAGCTTCTCTTAAAGTACTTTCGTATGTTCTTAATGTTTCTTCTGATTTGGTTTTTTCAATATATTTTAAAAATTTAGCCGCTTCTTTTTCCAAAAACTTCAACATATAGTTTTTTCCCTTTCTCATACATTTCTTTTGCCTTTATTTTAAGATTTTCCGGCAAAAGATGTGAAGGTGGTAATGTCTTATATTCTTCCATGATAATTTCAAGCATTATTTTTACTTTCTGTTTATCCTTTTTAGTAATCTTGTTTTTATTAGCTATTTGTTCTATTTCTTTAAAATATTTAATAGAATCGTTTATATAATTCTGCCACTGTTTTGCAATTTTTGACTGTGTATAAACGGTAAAAGCCATCCTGTTGTATGGGTCTAAAATATATGCTTTTTTTGCCAATTTTTCTGCTTTTTTATAATCGCCTGTTTCAAAAAAATATTTAGCTTCCATTGATAATCTGTATGAATCATTTAGCATATAATAAATAAAAACCGATATAATAATTATACCAAGAAATAAGAAAACTTTTTTTATATTATTTCTCCTATTAAATTATGATTAATAACTTCTTTTATTTTTACATTAACTATTTTACCTAAAAATTTTTTACTTGGGGCAATTTTAATTGTAAAATTGTTATTGCTTCTGGCAATTGTTTCTTCTTCAATAAGTGCTTTGTAAATTTTATTTTTTTTATTTTGATAAATTTCATCCTGAATTTTTTTATGCATGGATTGAAGTTTGTAAAGCCTTTTTTTTGCAACTTCTTTATCAACCTGATTTGGCATTTTTGCAGCTTCCGTTAAAGGTCTTGGTGAATATACAAAAGAAAACATCTGCTCAAATCTGACTTTCCTAACCACATCCAGAGTTTCGTTAAAGTCTTCTTCACTCTCACCCGGGAATCCAACGATAATATCGGTTGTAATTGAAACTTCCGGAATTTGGCGCAAAATTTCACATCTGTTTAGAAACCATTCTTTGGAATATCCCCTTTTCATGGCTTTAAGTATTCTGGTGCTTCCGCTCTGAAGTGGGAAATGTATATGTTTTGCAATTTTGGGATTGTTTGCAAATTCGTCCAAAAATTTGTCATCCGCATGAAGTGGATGAGGGGAAGTGAATCTTATAATTTCAATTCCGTCAATTCGACTGACTTCTTTTAATAAATCTGTAAAATCAACTTTTGGATGGGGAACGCTGAATCTTTTGCCGTAATTATTTACATTTTGTCCTAAAAGGGTTATTTCTTTAACGCCTTCATTTGCAAGTTGTTCAATTTGTTTTAAGATTAAATCCATAGGGATTGATATTTCTTTTCCCCTTGTTTTCGGAACTATACAAAAGCTGCATTTTTTGTCGCATCCCACCATTATGTTTACAAAATCCTTATAAGGGTTTTTTCTTGTGTTTTTGAACATATAAGTTGTATCGTCGTAATTTATATCTGTAAAAATATATTTTTCTTTGTTTACAGCCTCTTTTATTTTACTTACATTTCTCGCGCCTAAAACAAAACTTACATATGGTGCCCTTTTTAAAATATCTTCACCCATATGACTTGCAGTACAACCACAGACACCAAATTTTGCATTGGGGTTTATTTTTCTAAGGGCTCCAAGCTCGGAGAAGAGTTTGTTTACCGGTTTTTCCCTGACTGAGCAGGTGTTTAATATAATTAAATCAGCATTTTTTGGATTAGAGGTAATTTCATATTCGTCCGCCAGTTCGGCGATGATATGTTCGCTGTCTTTCACATTCATTTGACAGCCGAAAGTTTCTATAAATAATTTTTTCACTTATCGCCTTATAAAATATGCATTTCATACATGTAGCTGCCCTCGTCAAGAGCGTATTTTACTTCCCTGAAATATACGGAATATCCCATTTCAGTAAGTTTGTCTATTAAATCTTTTAAATTTTTGTAACTTGTGTCTTTATGAAAATAGTAAAATGAATTAGATTTTACATTTTTTAAAAACTCTTCCATTGAAATTTCTTTTGCATTGTGGTCGTTTTCTATTAATTTTAATGTCATTTCTATCCTTTTTACTATTATTTTATCAAAAAATTTTGTAAAATTATACCCAAGAAAACCTCATTTATTTTCTTCTCAAAAATAAAAAATCAATAAAAAAGGGTTATAAGTGGAAAAAGTAGAAGATTTATTATCGTTAGTTGCACACGAAAAAGGGCTTGATTTTGATGAAGTAAAAGATGCTTTTAAAAGAGCCGTAATTAAAACCGCTAAAAAATATATAGGTGATATTGATGTGGAGATTGAATTTAACAAAGGAAAACTTGGAATTTATCAGGTTTTTGAAGTTGTAAATGATGACAGAGCTTTGGAAAATCCCGAAAAATACCTGTATTTAGATGAAGCAAGGGATTTTGATGAAAATGTTCAGCTCGGGGATAAATTAAAAGTGGAACTTGATCTCTCCAAACTTGGAAGAAGCGGTGCGGCTATGCTTCAAAGAGAATTTGAAAGGGAAATTACAAGATTGCTTGAAAATGAAATTTACAGAAAACTTATCTCAAAACTTAATACAATTGTAACAGGTGAAGTTATAAAAGTTGACAGCGAAGAAAACACCTGGGTTGATTTAAACGGGGTTAAGGGTGTTCTTCCTATGAGAAACAGGATAAAAGGTGAAAGATTTGAAGTGGGGGATGTTATAAAAGCTCTTCTTAAATTTGTCCATTTTGACGATAAAAAAGGAATAATTATAGAGCTTAGCCGTACAAGTCCAAAGTTTTTGGAAAAACTTATAGAAAAGGCAGTACCGGAAGTGAGGGACGGTATTATTAAAATACACGGTAGTGCGAGAATTCCAGGAGTCAGAAGTAAAGTGGCGGTAAGTTCGCTTAATCCAAAAGTTGAACCAATCGGTACAATTATAGGTAAAAACGGGGTCAGAATCAATGCCGTAAGTAACGAATTAAACGGAGAAAACATTGATGTAATAGAATATTCCCCTAAACCTGAAATTTATATAGCAAGGGCGCTCTCTCCCGCAATAGTGAAAAATGTAAAAGTGGATGAAAAAAAAGGTGAGGCAACTGTTGAGGTTGATCCGGACCAAAAAGCAAAAGCCATAGGTAAAAATGGGGTTAATATAACTCTTGCTAGTATGCTTACAAAATATAAAATCAATCTTGAAGACGCAAAGGAAAAAACAAAAGACACATCAAAATTGGAAAGTTTGTTTAAAATTTAAGGGTTTTTATGAAATATTTTTATTTTTCTTTTTTAATTGCATTTATAGGGCTTGGGATTTCCTTTTTTATAGGCAGGTTTGAAGCAGTTTATTTAACGGCTATTTTGGCAATTTTAGAAATTTCCCTCTCTTTTGACAATGCCGTGGTAAATGCAAAAATTTTAAAAAAAATGGATAAAATATGGCAGCAGAGGTTTTTAACATGGGGACTTATTATTGCCGTTTTTGGAATGAGGCTTATTTTTCCTATTTTGATAGTTGCCTTGGCTGCAAATATAGGAATTATGCAAACTGTAAATATAGCGCTTTTTGAGCCTCAAAAATATCATGAAATTTTACTTACCGCAGAAAAACTTATTTATGCGTTCGGCGGTGGGTTTTTATGGATGGTGTTTAGTGATTTTATGTTTGAACAAAAAAAGGTTAAATGGATAAAACCTATAGAAAATACGGCGGAAAAATTTGGAAAAATAAACAATATTTCTTTGATGATAGCCACTTTAATAGGTGTTGTCATAATTTATGATGCAAAAAGTTATGAAGTGGCGATTGCATATTTTCTTGGAATTTTATCTTATTCGCTTTTAAAAGCCCTTGATGAATATTTTTCTACCGAAAATGTAAAAAACGGTCTTATGGGGCTTGTTTATCTTGAAGTTTTGGATGCATCTTTTTCATTTGACGGCGTAATAGGGGCGTTTGCAATTACTTCAAATATTATTTTAATAATGCTGGGTCTAGGAATTGGCGCTATGTTTGTCAGAAGCCTTACAATCTGGATGGTGGAAAAAGGTGTAATTGACGAATACAAATACCTTGAACACGGGGCTCATTATGCCATTGGTATTTTGGCTTTTATTATGTTTTTAAAAATTTTTATGGAAATACCGGAAGCTATTACGGGGACATTGGGACTTATTTTATTAATTGCGGCTTTTATTCATTCTAAAATGGAACTTAAAAAATGATTTTTATCTCTTCTTCAAGTTTTATTCTAAATTTTTCATATACTCTTTTTTTGGTCAGTTCAATTAAATAAATCATATCCTCAAATGTACCTTTTCCCAAATTTACAAAAAAATTGCCGTGAATCGGTGAAATTTGGATATCTCCTTTTTTCTCTCCTTTGAGTCCTGCAGCTTCAATCAGTCTTCCGGCAAAATCGTCTTTTGGATTTTTAAATACACTTCCTAGGCTTGGGGCTTTTGGCTGGTTTGAACGAAGATTTTTTAAATATTCATCAAGTTCAGGGTCGTAATCTCTTTTTATTTCAAAAACAGCTTCAAAAACGGGTGTCTCTATATTAGAATATCTGTAAGAAAAATTAATATCTTTTTTTTTAATCCAGCCGTTTATTGTTTTAATAGACACTAAATTGTTTGAAATTTCTTCATTTTTTACGCCTGCGTTCATTTTAATACTTCCGCCGATTGTGCCGGGTAGGTGGGAGAGGAACTCAAATCCCCCGATATTGTTTCTTTTGCAGAAGTTATAAAGCATTCTGTTTTTAACTTTTGCACCGACTTTCAATAATCCGTTTTTATACTCAATAAATTTGTATTTATCCGAAAGAATTCCTAAGTTTTTGGCATTTTGGGAAATTAGTGTGTTTGTGGCGCGTCCTATTAAAAATTCCCCATTATAATTATTTTCATCAATTATTTTTACTTTAATTTTTGGACCTATTTTTATAGAAGAAAATTTAGAAAAGTCTATTATCTTCCATTTTTCATTTTTCATTTTTCACTTTTCATTTATCTGAGGAATGTAGGTATTAATTTAAAAATATAAGTTGTAAAATCTATCATTTCATTTAACATCCAGGGCATTGTAAGGATTAAAACAACTGCAATTGCAATAATTTTTGGCACAAAACTGAGTGTCATTTCGTTTATTTGTGTGGTTGCCTGAAAAATGGAAATAATAAGCCCCACTATCATACCAACTAAAAGTGCCGGAAGGGAGAGCATAAGGGCAAGTTTTAATGTTTGAACGGCTAATGCTATAATTTCAGATTGATTCATTTTTCCATCCCTGTAACTTTCATAACTGCATTATCAACTTTTTTCATCTCTTCATCAGTCAGTTTTGTGACAATTCCTTTTGAAAATATTATTTTTCCTACTGAAATTATACCAATTGCAGTAGCCACTATTTCACTGTCTTTGGTCATTAAATCCCTTTTTTTTATTAAAATTCTATAATCTCCTCCTAAAATTTGTCCCGAAAGCGGTAAAACTACTACTGTATGGTAAAGTCCCCTGAAACAGGCTTCATTTAAATAATTATTTTGATAAATTAAAAACGGTCTTGTTTTTGCGGAGTCGGTAAGTTTTGCAAAATATATTTCTCCCCTTTTAAAATTGACGGGTGGTTCGCCTTTAAATTCCCCTTCAAAAAATTCCACAAAACTTGCCCTTTGTGTGCGTGGTTTGCATTTGAGGGCTAATTGGTTTTTTTCATACCATTTCTCAAATTTTCCATTCTCCATTTATTCTTAACTCTCCATTCTTAATGTTTTATATTCTTTTGGTATTAAATATTTTCTTACATCTTCCATATGGGGGGTCAGATTGTGTTTATAACCGATTTCAAACAGTTTATTTAGGGCGTTTAACTGCTCTTCATCCATTTCAACGGATTTATTGTTTGCATACATATCCAGGTATTTATCAAGTGTTTTGTCATCAACCCTTACCAATTTTCTTTCAAGCAGCATTTTGGCTAAAATGTTTTTGTGTCTGTTTGCAATGTCCACTGCTTTTGTAAGGATATTTTCTATATTGATTGCATCAAGCAGCGGAATTGAACGGCGAATTGCCATTCCTCCAAGAGGAAGAGGCAAACCTTCTGCAAATTCCTGCCATATATCCCAAATTTCTTTTTCAACTTCAAGTTTTTCACTAAAATGTAAAATACTCTCATGAATTAATACCCCGGCATCCACTTCACCGCTTAATACGGCATCTTCAATTTCAAGGAAATTTTTATAAACAATTCTTGCTTTTGGATAATAAATTTTAAAAAGCAGGGCATTTGTGGTGTATTTGCCGCTGAGGGCCACTTTGAAATTCGGTTTTAATTTTTTTCCTTTTAATTTAACTAATTTCGGTCCGTATCCGTATCCAAAACTTACGGCACATCTAAGCAGGGCGTATTCGTCTTTTAAAAACGGATATGCCCCAAAACTGATTGCGCTTATATCGTAAATGTTTTTTAGTGTTTTTTGATTTAAGGTTTCTATATCTTCCGCCGTGTTTTCAAATTCATATTTTTTTTGAATTTTCCATTTTCCATTATCCATTATCCATTCGTGGGTATTTATCCAGCCAAATTTGATGGCATAATACATAAAAATATCGTCTGCATCGGGAGAATGGGCTAATTTATATTTTTTCAAAATATTTCCTTTTTTGATATAATTGTAACAAAAAAGGTCTTTAATGGATGATAAAAAACAAAAAGCGTTAGAACTTGCCCTTAAACAGATTGACAAGCAATTTGGAAAAGGTGCATTAGTTAAACTCAGCGATAAAGACATAGAACCTATTGAAGCAATTCCGACAGGAAGCTTTGGTCTTGATTTGGCCCTTGGAATAGGGGGTATCCCAAAAGGGAGAATTACAGAAATTTACGGACCCGAGAGTTCTGGAAAAACCACTCTTGCATTATCTATAATAGCCCAGGCTCAAAAGCAGGGGGGAGTTGCCGCATTTATCGATGCAGAACACGCCCTTGATGTAATTTATGCAAAGCATATCGGGGTTGATGTGGACAATCTGCTTGTATCCCAGCCGGACTATGGAGAACAGGCTCTTGAGATTGTTGAAACTTTAGCCAGAAGCGGGGCGGTTGATATCATTGTGATAGATTCAGTCGCAGCCCTTACGCCAAAAGCTGAAATTGAAGGAAATATGGGTGATGCGCAGGTAGGTGTCCAGGCGAGACTAATGAGTCAGGCTTTAAGAAAGCTGACTGCCGCCATCCATAAAATGAATACAACGGTGGTATTTATCAACCAAATCAGAATGAAAATAGGAATGATGGGATATGGAAATCCTGAAACCACTACAGGCGGAAACGCGCTTAAATTCTACTCTTCTGTAAGGCTTGATGTAAGAAGGATTGCAACGCTTAAACAGGCTGATAAAGAAGTGGGAAACAGGGTAAAAGTAAAAGTTGTCAAAAATAAAGTGGCGCCTCCATTTAGAATAGCCGAATTTGACATTATGTTCGGAAAAGGTATAAGCAGGGAAGGTGAACTTCTTGATTACGGTGTAAAACTTGACATTATCGATAAAAGCGGGGCTTGGTTTAGTTACGGTGCCACAAAGCTTGGTCAGGGTAAAGAGAATGCAAAAGAATATCTAAGAACCCATCCGGAATTGGCCCAGGAAATTGAACAGAAAATAAAAGAAGCGATGGGGGTAGAACTTTCAAGTATGATAGAAGCACTTGAAAAAGAAGAAGACGAACTAAACTTAAAAGGAGAATAGTATGGTGTTTATTGAAGATGTATTTGCTGATGAAGTACTGGACAGCAGAGGAAATCCGACAGTTAGAGCCACAGTTGTTTTAAGCGATGGAAGTGAAGGTGAGGCTATTGTTCCAAGCGGGGCAAGTACAGGGGCGCTTGAAGCATTAGAACTAAGAGACGGCGATGAAAGATTTGGCGGAAAAGGTGTGTTAAAAGCATGTGAGAATGTAAATTCTATCATCGCAAATGAATTAATCGGTATGAACCCTTACGATCAGGCTGAAATCGATTATACAATGATAGAACTTGATGGAACTGAAAATAAAAGCCGCCTTGGTGCTAATGCTATTCTTGGTGTTAGTATGGCGGTTGCGAGAGCTGCTGCGGCATCACTTAATTTACCGCTATTTAGATATTTAGGTGGAAGCAACGGGGTTATTTTGCCAACTCCTATGCTAAATATTATTAATGGTGGGGCACATGCGGATAATGATGTGGATCTGCAGGAATATATGATTATGCCAACAGGGTTTGAAAGTTTTGAAGATGCGCTTAGAGCCAGCAGTGAGGTTTATCATACTCTAAAAAAATTATTAAAAGAAGACGGACATCCTACAGCCCTTGGTGATGAAGGAGGATTTGCGCCTAACTTTAAAAACAATGAAGAACCGATTCAGTATATTTTAAAAGCTATAGAAAAAGCTGGATATAAACCGGGTGAACAGATTAATATAGCACTTGATGCAGCAAGCAGCGAATTTTATAAAAACGGAAAATATGTTTTAGCGGGTGAGGGTAAAGAACTCAGTGCTGAGGAAATGGTGTCTTATTATGAAAATTTAATAAATAAATATCCAATTGTTTCACTTGAAGACGGGCTTGCAGAAGATGACTGGGAAGGTTGGAAAATTTTAACCCAGAGACTTGGAAATAAAATTCAACTCGTTGGTGATGATATTTTTGTAACTAATAAGAAAATTTTGGAAAAAGGTATTGAAGAAAATGTTGCTAATGCTATTTTAATTAAATTAAATCAAATAGGAACAGTTAGTGAAACAATGGAAACAGTAAGACTTGCACAAAGAAATGGATATAACTGTGTAATATCTCACAGAAGCGGTGAGAGTGAAGATGCATTTATTGCCGATTTCGCAGTGGCTGTAAATTCAGCTCAAATTAAAACAGGGGCACCTGCAAGAGGTGAAAGAACAGCTAAATATAATAGACTGCTTAGAATTGAGAGAAGTTTATTTAAACCTGAATATATAGGAAAAGAATTATTTTAATGATAGATTTCGACGATATAAGGCCAAAAAGAAAGATTGATTTAAAAATAGTGTTAGTAGTTTTACTTTCTTTTCTTTTTGGCATTTATATTTTTAATCTTTTGTTTGGTGAGAAGTCTTTTAGCAGAATGATAGATTTACAAAAGGAATATCAGGTTCTTGATAAAAAAGTAAAAAATTTAAAAAAAGAAAATACTATTTTGCAAAAAGAATATTTTGAGCTTAAAGAACTTGAAGGAAAATAAATTAATGTAAAATGGAGAATGGATAATTAATAATGAAAATATTGGCTTTTTTAATAATAGGTATTTTTGCATTTGCAAGAATCAATCCTTTTGAACCGGTAATAAGTCCTGACAAAAGCATTAAAATTGTAAAACAGGAATATTTTAAAAAAACTAAAGTGTATTTGCCAAATGATGCGAGAATTTTGAAAAAAATAATTTTTGTTTATCAAAGCTTAGATGGAGATGTTAAGAATAAAGAAGTTTTGATAAACAAAAATATTGATTTTCACTCTCCAATAATTATTACTCATAACCTTCAGAATTTTGAAATGAAAGAAATAAAGTTCGATTCTCTTTTTTCTTTATATATTAAAGATAAAAAAATTTTTATAAAAACCAAAGATAAATTAATTAGAAAAATGTTTTTGATTAAGCCTTTTAGACTTGTTTTAGATTTTAAAAGAAATGCTGATTTTTTAACTATTAAAAGAACAATTAAAAAGAGTGTTGTAAAAAAAGTGGTAGTTGGAAACCATAATGGTTATTACCGAGTTGTTTTGTATTTTGATGCTAATTATAAATATAAAATTCAAGAGATGGATGAAGGTATAAAAATTGAAATCTACTAATTTAATTCTTACCGGATTTATGGGAAGCGGAAAATCTACTGTTGGAAGAATTTTAGCCAAAGAGCTTAATACTTTTTTTCTTGATACTGATTTACTTATTGAAAATTTTGAAAATAAGAGTATAAATGAAATTTTTGAAGATGATGGGGAAAAAATATTTAGGGAAAAGGAGCGTTACTGTTTTGAATGGATAAAAAAGAATGTAACAAACACTGTGATTTCTGTAGGCGGAGGTTTTCCTGTTTATATACCTGAGATCAAGGAAGCCGGGGTTGTTGTATATTTGAAGGTAGGTTTTGAAGATATAGTAAAAAGAATGAATAAAAGAGAAATTAAAAAAAGACCTCTTTTTCAGGATATAAAAAAAGCAAAAGAACTGTTTGAAAAAAGAGCTAAGATATATGAAGAATTAGCCGATTTTATTGTTGAAAACAAAGATTTAAAAAAGAGTGTTGAAACAATAAAGGAATATTATGAAAATTTCAAATTACAATATCAGTCAAATTTTGCAGATTGATGCTCAGAAAAAAGCCCAGGATGTTGTAAAAAATGTTATTGGAAATTTGCTTGAAAAAACATTTGAAAACACAAAAGCCGTGGAAGAGGCTGCAAAAACCACAGGAAGAGGGAATAATTTTAATTTAAAAGTTTAAAGTGAAAAATGGATAATGATAAACGGAGAATGGAAAAAAGAGTTAATTGATTTTTATAAAAAAAGAAAAGAATATATTAAAAAATATTTTAATGAAAATGTGGATTTTACAGAAATAATAGATCCTTGCATCGATAAAAAAAGAGACAATCCTATTATGATAATAGGAGAAGCTCCGGGTAAAAGAGAAGTTGAACTCAAATCTCCTTTTGTAGGAAAAGCAGGAGAAAATTTAAATTATCTTATAAATTTAAGCGGATTTGATAGATGCAGAGATTTTTTGATAACAAATGCTTTTCCGTTTAGAACATATGAAAATAATAAAAACAGAACTCCAAAATCTGATGAATTAAAAATAGGGGCGGAACTTTTAAAAAAAGAGATAGATATTGTAAAACCCTCTTTAATTTTACTTCTTGGAAATTCTGCAATTAAAGCTTTTTCTTATATAGATAAATTTAAAGATGTTAAAAATCTTAAAAAATGCGGTGTTTATGAAATAAACGGCTATAAAGTAGGGGTGTGTTTTCATCCATCTCCTCTTGCATTTAATAGAAAAGATATTAAAGAAAATTTAGAGAAATTTTTTAAGAATTTAAAAAGTTTATAAAAGCTTTCAATATTATACTTTACTTCTTTTTCATATCTTCGGTGTAACAAATTTTCCTTTTGAAAGTCAATTTCTTAATTTTTTGTTAATATTTGTATATTTTATTGACAAAAGTGTTACAATTATTTATAATGTATTAAATAAATATGAAAGGAGAAAGGATGAAAAAAACATTTTTATCAATTGTAGTAGTAACGTCTTTAGTTAGTTTTGCTAATGCGGATATGGCTGTTGATCATTTAACAATTGAAGCGCAGCCTGATTCTCCGGCCACATTCGGATGGGGATATGACACTAAACAAAAACAAACAAAAAGTATGTGTGTTGAGTTTACATCTATGGATACTTATTATGCAGGAGAACCTAAAAAAGAAACTATTTTTACACTCGCTGAAAATAACTCAGAAATAGTAAAAAATTCCGGCTTGTCAGCTAGCGCATCTTTAAAAGCTTTGGTATACGGTGGTACAGTGAGTGCAAATAATAAAACAACTATTGTGGGCAAAACCGAAGCAAGTCAATATAATCTGACCCTTTTTGCTTCAGTTCTTGATTATGATCCTCCCAAATTTATACATATAGAAAATGTAAGATTAAAGCCGGAAATGATAGAGATGCTTAATGACCCTAAAAGAAAAGCTGAATTTAGACAGAGGTGTGGTGATGGATTTATAATCGGTATTCAGGAAGGAAGGGATTTTTTAGGTACAGCCACTGTAAAAAAACAAACTTTAAAACAATCTACAGAGCTTGCAACTGAAACAGGGCTGGGAGTTAAATATCCAGGATATGAAGGTAAAGCTGATGTGAATTATACAGAAGCAGTAAAAAATATTTTCGGTTCCTCAAATTTTGAAATCAGAACATACAGTACAGGTGCAGACATGCCTAATCCTTCAAATGTAGATGAACTGAAAAAATATTATGAAAATTTTTCAAAAAACAGTAACAATTATAAAAGAACTGTAAAATATATTGTTGTGCCTTATTCTATTTTGCCAAATTTTCCTTCACAAAATATTTTTTATGGTGATACAAAAGAGGCATATATCGGGTATATGGCAGATGTTTTATGGGATTTGAAAGCGGCAATCAAAGATGCCGAATTTGTTTTGTCTCCTTATACCCAGTCTTTTTTTGCTTTGGGAAGTAATAATATAATTAAAAAAAGAAGAATAAATGCTATTTATAGATACAAAGATAAATGGCAAAAAGAATTTAAAGATTTATTAAAAGCTGCCAAACAATGTGATAAAAAATTCACTAAAAAATGTGAAAGCTTAGCCTCTTTTTATAATGAAAAAAGAAGATTACAGCTTGAAAATATATTTTCAAAAGTATTGCCTGATAGATATATCAGCGATTGTTATTCTCCTGTAGAAATTAATTTAAATGATGGTGTACGCGTAGGTAATAATATAGTTAACTTATCTACAGCATTTAATGGGAAATTTGATGTTATCGAAGGTGATACAGAAACAGGCGGAAATAAAGTAAGGGTTGTGGCACAATTGAAATTAAGACCTGAAAACAGAAGATTAAGAGCAGATTTAAGTGTTGCAAAAATAGAATGGAAGAAAAGTAGATATAAAGGGATGCCGCTTGTAACTAAAAATAAAAAAATAAATCCAGGTGACAGTGGTTTTGCCAGACAAATATCTGAATATATTTTTGATTTGGATGATGACAGAGGTCATAGAAGCTTAAAAACATGTACCTGGAGTAGACCATTGACTAAAAATTTAAGAAGACTTATTCCTGGATTAAAAGGATATGGTAATTTTAGAAGATATGGCTTTGACGGAGGATATGTATATGGCTTAATTGATTCTATTTCTAAAAAAGATGCGAGATATCAATCAGATTACGGACCTGGCAGAGGTTTACTAAAAAAAATCCGCTGTGAAGTGGATGCTAAAGGCAGACATGATAATGAGTTGGGCTGCGAAAAAGTTGAATTTAAAACATTTTATTTGAATCTTGTTTCCCTACAGGATCAATTTGCTAATAGATGGAGAGATCCGAATGCATATGCAGAACCTGCAATTTTAGTTAATTTTTTAAGAAACAAAGCCATCAATTATAAAATAAAAACAAGTCCAAAAATTCCAATGTATAAACTATTTAAAACATCTTCCAATAAAACCTCCAATGAAACACCTAAATCAAAACCAAATATTCCAATACATATTTTTCATTAATAAGAGGAGATTTTAATCTCTTCTTTTATTTTAAACGTAATTATTAATAAGATAGATTCTATAATGAAATATATATTTTAAAAAATTAAATTATTGTATATAATTTTATACAAAAGGAGAAAGTTTTTGAGTAGAAATATAGTGACAGACACCTATAGTTATAATAAACAAAAAAGAAAAAAGAGGAATTACATCATTCCTCCCATTCCTCCCATATCAGGCATTGCTGGAGCTGCTTTTTCATCTTTTGGTTCTTCTGTTACCGCTGCTTCAGTTGTTAATAATAATCCACCAACACTAGCAGCATTTTGTAGTGCAATTCTTTCAACTTTAGCCGGGTCGATAATTCCAGCTTCAAACATATTTACATATTCTCCTGTAGCTGCGTTAAATCCAGTTTCATTGTCTGCTTCTTCAACTGTTAGAGCAACTACTCCCGGTTCGAATCCTGCATTTTCAGCAATTTGTTTAATTGGAGCTTTTACAGCTTTTTTAATAATATCAATTCCTATTTGTTCATCAGGGTCCACTGATTCAACTTCTGCATTTTTAGCAGCTTTTAGAATTGCTGCACCACCACCGATTACAATTCCTTCTTCAACAGCCGCTTTTGTTGCACTTAGAGCGTCATCAACTCTGTCTTTTTTCTCTTTCATTTCAGTTTCAGTTGCAGCACCGACTTTAATTACAGCAACACCACCGCTAAGTTTTGCAAGTCTTTCTTGTAATTTTTCTCTGTCATAATCACTAGTTGTTTCTTCAATTTCTTTTTTAATTTGGTTAATTCTAGCTTCAATAGCTGCTTTATCACCTTTTCCGTCTACAATTGTAGTGTTTTCTTTATCCACTACAATTCTTCCTGCTTGTCCAAGGTCTTGGATGCTAGCGCTTTCAAGTGTTCTACCTAGCTCTTCGCTGATTACCTGTCCACCTGTTAATATTGCAATATCTTGTAGCATTGCTTTTCTTCTGTCACCAAATCCAGGAGCTTTTACAGCTACTACGTTTAATACTCCTCTTAATTTGTTTACTACAAGTGTTGCAAGTGCCTCACCTTCTACATCTTCAGCGATGATTAATAACGGTTTATTTCCAGCTTGAACTATTTGTTCAAGTAATGGTAATAAATCTTTCATATTAGAGATTTTTTTATCATATAATAAAATATATGCATCTTCATATTCAGCAACCATTTTGTCAGCATTTGTTACAAAATATGGGCTGAGATATCCCCTATCAAACTGCATACCTTCTACTACTTCAAGTTCATCTTGAAGTGATTTACCTTCTTCAACAGTAATTACACCGTCTTTACCAACTTTATCCATAGCTTCTGCAATAAGCTCACCGATTTTTCTGTCGTTGTTTGCTGAAATTGTTGCAACCTGAGCAATTTGTTCTTTATTTTCCACAGGTTTGCTCATTTTTTTAAGTTGTTCGATAATAGCTTCAACAGCTTTATCCATTCCTCTTTTAACTGCGATTGGATTTGCCCCTGCAGTAATATATTTTAGACCTTCTTTAAAGATTGCATGAGCAAGTACTGTTGCTGTAGTTGTACCGTCACCTGCTTCATCCGCAGTTTTGCTTGCCACTTCTTTTACAAGCTGAGCACCCATGTTTTCAACAGGGTCTTTTAGTTCAATTTCTTTAGCAACACTTACACCGTCTTTTGTAATATGTGGTGCTCCGAAACTTCTTTGAAGTAATACATTTCTACCTTTTGGACCCATTGTAACTCTAACTGCATCAGCTAGTTTAGTTACTCCTGCTAAAAGTTCATTTCTTGCCGCATCTGAATATACTATATTTTTTGCCATTCTCCCCTCCTTATTCTATTTTTCCGAGAATATCGTCAGTATTTAATACTAAATATTCTTTTCCGTCTATTGTAATTTCAGTTCCTGCATATTTTGCAAATACTACTGTGTCTCCTACATTAATTGGTAAATTTTCATCTTCTTCAACTTCTTTTGAAATAGCAATTACTTTACCTTCTAATGGTTTTTCTTTTGCATTGTCCGGAATAATGATTCCACTTGCAGTTTTAGCTTCTTCTTCAACTCTTTCAATTAAAACTCTTAAGCCGATTGGTTTAAACATTTCCGCCTCCTTTTAGCAGTTATTTATTTTAACTGACGAAATTATATAAAAAAAAGAGAAAAAAGTCAAGAAAATTATTTGTCTTTTTGAAGAAAGTTTAGTGTAACTAACTAAATTATTTTATGAGGAAATCATTAAATTTGGTAAAAATAGTGAAATTTGCGGAATATATGTAATTAACAAAAGTCCTATTAAAATAACAAAAAACCAAGGTAATACCGCTTTCACTACATCTTTTATTGAAAGACCTGTTATACCACTTGCGACAAATAGATTTAAACCGACAGGAGGGGTTAGCATTCCAAGTTCCATATTGATTGTTATTATAACTCCAAAATGAATGGGATTGATTCCAAGCATTTTTGCCACCGGTAATAGTAAAGGAACCATAATCATAATAATTGAGCTTGGCTCCATAAAATTACCTGCAATAAGCAATAAAATATTTACTGCAATTAAAAATCCTATTTTACCAAGGTGCATATTCACAACCCAATCGCTAAGCATTTGAGGAATATTCTCGAGTGTTAAAAAATAAGCAAACATAGAGGCATTTGCAATAATAAATAAAATCATAGCGGATGTTTTTGCACTGTCTAAAAACACTATATATAATTCTTTAATATTTATATCTTTATAAATAAAAATTGCAATAAATAAAGCCCAAACCGCTGAAACAGCGGCGGCTTCTGTAGGGGTAAAAATTCCACCGTAAATTCCCCCGATAATTATAACTATTGTCATAAGCGCCCAAAAGGCTTCTTTAAATTTTTGCCATTTCTCAGACCAGCTTGCAGGTTTTTGTTTTTTAAAGCCCAGTCTTTTTGCTCCAATATAGGTAACAGCCATCAGCATAAAACCAATTATTAGTCCCGGAATTATTCCTGCAATAAACAGTTTTCCAATGCTCTGTTCTGCCGTTACTCCGTAAATAATCATTACTATACTTGGCGGAATTAAAATTCCAAGAGAGCCGCTTGCTGTAATGGTGCCCACTGCATAAGATTTAGGATATCCGGCAGCTGTAATTGCCCCAAACATAATGCTTCCAATTGCAGCAACGGTAGCAGGGGATGAACCTGAAACTGCCGCAAAAATAATACTTGCAAAAATGGCTGCTATTGGAAGTCCACCTGGCAAATGTCCAACAAAAGCTTTTGCAAATTCAACTATTCTTTTTGCACTTCCGCCCTTACTTAAAATATTTCCGGCAAGTATAAACATGGGAATAGCCATAAGAGCATATTTATCAAGTTTAGAAAACAAGGCACTTGCCAGATCAATTAATGATTCTTTACCTTCAAAGATATAAGAAGTTATAAAAGTACTAGCACCAAGCGCCACGGCTACAGGGGTGCTTAGCAGCAGTAAAATGAAAAAAATGCCAAAAAGAACTAACGCCACACTCATACATCTTCTCCAAGATTTAGTTTTGTCTCTTCTATAATCATTTCATGTTCACTGACCTGTTTTATTTGTTCAGGAGGGGTTTTAATAAGTTCTATTATTTTTTGAGACACCCTAAAAGCTGCACTTAAAAATGCAAGAGGAAGTGCCAAATATGGTATCCACATTGGTACATTTAAATCAATACTAATTTCTCCGCTGGCTTTAAGTCCAAAGTCCGGATCAAAAATAAACAGATATCCGAAATAACTGACTGCAAGCAGATAAATAAGTGTAATTAGTTTGGCAAGTATTGTTATATATTTAGCTAAGAGCGGCGGCAGTAAATCCACTAAAAGTGTAACTTTTATGTGGCATTCTTTCCTAAAGCAATATGCCGCCCCAAAAAAGGCGGACCATATAAATAGGTAATTTGTAAGTTCAAATGCCCAGTCAATCCCTTTATGAAAAACAAATCTGGCTATTACATTTATAAAAGCCAGAAATACGCCGGCACTTATTCCAAAAGCGGCTATAAATTCATTAATTAGACCAATTAATATATCAATGAATTTTAATATTTTCATTCACCCGCTTTTATTGCTTTTTCAATTAAATCTTTTCCTATTGTGTCGTAAAATTTAGGATAAATACTTCTTAATTTAGTTTCCCAGGCTTTTCTTTGTTCAGGAGTTAAAGTATCAATTTCAAGTTTTCCTGTTCTTTTTGCATATTCTTTAATTTTTGCAAGTTGATCATTATTAAGCTCTTTTGCCCAAATTCTTTCTTTAGCGGTAGCTTCTTTAAATGCTTCTTTTACAACTTTTTTTAGATTGTCAGGCAATTTTTTCCAAAATGCTTTGCTAACTACTACCATGTATCCTAAATATCCGTGATTTGAAAGAGTCATATATCTTTGAACCTCATAGAATTTTTTAGTATAGATGTTTGAAATTGTATTTTCCTGACCGTCAACCACACCTTGTTGAAGTGCTGAATATACTTCACTAAATGGTAATACCACAGGGATTGCTCCAAGGGCTCTGAATTGTTCAATCAATACTTTTGAACTCATTACCCTAAATTTAAGTCCTTTGCAGTCTTCAGGTTTAATTAAAGGTCTTTTTGAATCACTTATTTGTTTAAATCCATTATCCCAGTAACCAAGAGCAACGTAACCTTTTTTTGTAACCATATCCAAAAGTTTTTTTCCAACTTCTCCATCTAATACTTTATGTAAATGATTTTCATCTTTAAATAAGAATGGTAAATCAAATAATGCAAGTTGAGGGACAAGTCCTGTAAATTTTGAAAAACTTGGAGCTGCCATTTGCACAGCATTGAATTTCATTTTTCTAAGTACCACTTTATCTCCACAGAGTTGAGCATTTGGGTAGACTTCAACTTTTATTTTTCCGTGGGATAATTCTTCTACTCTTTTTGCAAAATAATCAGCTGCTTTTCCTTTTGGTGTATTTGGTGATACTACATGAGAAAATTTAATTACATAATCAGCCGCGGTTGCCAAACTTGCAATTAAAGCTGCGCTTAATAATCCTTTTAGTAATTTCATACTTACTCCTTTTTTTTATTTATTATATCACTATTAATTTTTATGTAATGTTTTATGAAGATAAATTCAATATTTTGTTACTTTGTGTAACAAAGTTTGTATAAATATTGACAAAAAGAATTTATTTTTTTATAATTTCACTCCTGCAAATGGTGAGGTAGCTCAGCTGGCTAGAGCGCCGGTCTCATAAGCCGGAGGTCGAGAGTTCAAGTCTCTCCCTCACTACCACTGAAATCCCCATAAATTCAGTGTTCTGATAAGCTGAAAACCTTGAAGGTGTCCCCTTGGGTGTCCCTTTGTAAGCCGTTTTTAAATAAAATTAAATTTAATTGCTGTGTAGGTGTCCCTCTGATTCATATATTATTTTGTTTGATTATTGTTCAGTTCTGTTTGTTTTTGATTTATAAATATGGAGCCGATGAGGTGCTTTTAATAGTTATATCTATTTTTCCATTTTTCAAAATATTTTCTAAAGTTTGGATTTTCAAGCAGCAGTTCTTCAATTATTGCACCTAAACTTTTATTTTTTTCCGCTTTTATAAATTCTAAGGTTGAAATTATGCTTAATCTGAGCAGCGGTCTGATTTGGGCTTTTGTTTCTTTCACTATGCACCTTTTTAATTGAAGTAATTTAATTATACTATAAATACCTTGTAAGGGCAGGGAATAAGCAGGTAAGTATAAGCAGGAATTCAAGCAAGAAGGCAGGTTTTAAAATTAAAAATTATTCCGTTGACTTGTTTAGTTTGCTTGTAAGTGAAGTTTAGTTTGTTTAATTTTATTTAGTTTTGTAAACTTTAAAACTTTGGAAACTTTTGGAAACTTTTTACTGTTTGGTTTTTGTCTGGTTTAGTTTTGTTTCTGTTCGGTTTCGGCTTCTAATCTCTTAATATATTTTCTTATACTGTGTTCTGATTTATTAAATTCTCTTGCAAGCAGTTTTATTATCTCTTTACCGGGTAAATGACTTTTAAGCTGCAGGTATCTTTTATTTATCCTGTAGTGTTGTATCGTCTGCTTATTGACATATATCCTAAATCCTTCAAGTCTTTCAAGCAGTAGGTATATATCACTTTCTTTTATTCCCAGTTCCTCTAAATTACCGATTAAATAATCAAGGGTAACATCTATTACCACTAAAAGCCTTTTTTTTCTTAATTGTAGAAAGTGAAAAGGTTGTTTTTTGACAAAAAAGGGTTATTGATAATAAAAAGCGGGGTTTTTAGTAATGTTTCCTTTTTGTTGCCTTTTATGAATCTTGTTTCCTTTTGTTTCCTTTGTTGCTTTTTGTTTCCTTTTACTCCGGAACTGTTGCCTTTTAATGGGTAATAACTTTCGGGGTTGCTTTTCTTTTAAGCAGCAGGCTTTAAAGCACGGTATAAGCGGGGATTTAAGCAGGTTGGAAGTGTTTTATTTGTTTTTATTTTGTTCTTTTATTGCAAGTTCCAATTTGTCAAGTTGTTTTTCAATTTTCTTTTCTAACTTTTTAAGTTCTTTATCCAATATTCCCAAACTTCTTTTTATATCTGTAACAATCATTTCTTGAATGTCATCTTTTGGATTAACATTCTTTAGTATTTTCTCTAACTGCTTATTAAGACTAAAAAATTTCTTTTTTTGTTCTTTATTCATTTCATTTAAATGCCCGTTTAAAAAATCAATTTCACTCGGCATAAATATAATTTCATCTTCAAAAGAGTCTAAATCAAAAAATTCTATGTCTATTTCATAATTTTTTAAAACTTTATCAATATCTCTCATTTTTGTTTTTCCTTTTTAAAATTATAAACTTTTAAGCCTGTAAAGAAAAGCTATTATAAAAATAAAAAAGGCAGTTTTGTTTTCATACCCCCACCCCTTCAAAATTGGTTTTTGTTTTTTCGTGACTTGACCGCCGACTGACTGCCTTTGCCTGCATAATTTCAAACCCGCCCTTATACCTGTAAGTAGGATTATTTGAAAAGCTGAGAGTGAGTTCCAATTCTGATAAGTATTAAGTCTTTATCTGTTTTGATATAAATAACCAATAAATCACCACCTACATGAAACTCTCTTGTATCACTCCATTCACCAGTTAAAAAATGGTCTCTTGCTTCTGCCGGTAGTTCCTTATTATTTAGCAGCAGGGATATATAATTTATAAATTTTTGAAATTGAGTATCTGTTATTTTGATTTTATTAAAATCTTTTATAAACTGCTTGTGTCTCTTAAGAGTTAGCATTATTCATTCTCTTAAGCTCATCTAAGCTGATATTTTCTACATTTTTACCTGCTCTTGCTTCTTTAATGGCTTTTTGTGTAGTTTCGTTTGGAATTTTAACTTCAAAAGGCAGTCCTTTATGTTTTACAATCATTGCAGTGAAAATATTGACAGCTTCTGAATAACTTAAGCCAAGATTTTTAAGTATTTCTTTTGCTTGTTGAAAATACTCTTTTTCAATTCTGATACTTGTTTGAGTTTTCATATTAAGCCTTTTTTTTATTATTATACACCATTTGGGATACAAAAGCAAGATTAAAGATTTAATGGAATTAAGCAGGTAAAATATGCTTCTAATTCGCTCTTAAACGGCTTGTAATTGCTTTTTAAAGCAGGACAGGTATATTTATATCTTTTGAATATTTTTTGCTTTATAGGGCTTATTTTTTAAGCTGATACAAAAACTTTTTGCAGCAGGTTAATAGCCTGTAAAGAAAAGCAAAAGTTAAGTAAAATTAACTAAATCGGTTAATTTGGTTAATTCTTGCAAATTACGATAATATCGGGCTTTTAAGCAGGTTTTAAATGAAAAAGTTAAGTAAATTAACTAACCTTTAGAAGTTTGTATCTAACTCGATTTTGGGCGCTCGATTCCCTGTAGTCCGCACCTTTTGGAAGGACCCGAAGACTTAAAACAGATACGAAAACTTTTTGCAGCAGCTTAATAGTTTAATGCCTTTTTATCTGTCTGCTTTTAGATGTGTGAGATGTGTTTCAAAATATGTTCTAATTTGCTCTTTAGAGGCTCTACAATTAACGATAATCATTTTTGAATACAAAACATGCTTGAAATAATAAAAAAGCTTTTATATCGCTTCTAAATGAAGTATCAAACCTCAACTTGTATTTTTTCCTCTAATTGAGAGATTATTTCATCTAAGCTGTCAGTTATTTTTAATTTGTTGAGATAGTTGTTGTGTAAATTTACGATACCTTTTATACTGCTATATGTTTCTAAGTCAATATTCTTATCTTCTTCACTTATAAGCAAACCATATAATAGTTTTTTTATAAAAAGTGAATAAGGAAGGGTATCTAACGAGTTGCTTATTAGGATATGTCTAATACCTTTATTTGATGTAGTTATTCCTTCTGTAGTAAGTTCATAGCCTTTAGATTGGAGATATTTTTTCATCAATAATAAATGGTATTCTATCTCAACTAAATGATGTAGCTGTCCATTAAAATCTTTAAAAAATCCTAAGTAATTGATTTTTTTGTTTGCTATATAATAAGCATAATCATAAAAATAGCATTGTTTTAAAAATTCAGTATATAAAATATAATTTACAGCCTTCATTTCTTCTTCATCATAAATAAGTTCTAATTGTTCTATAATTGCTTCGCTTTCAACTATAAGCTGGTCTATGCTTTTAATGGTGTATTTTGGATTAGCAAGAGTTTCTAAAAATTTTAGAGTATCTACACCATCATTAGTTGCTTTATACACTCTTGTATATATTGCCCTTAAGAGTTGTTTCTCTGTATAGCCTTTCTTTAATATTCCCTTATAGGTGTTGTAATAGTCTTTTACAGGAAACTTTGGTAGTCTGTAACGGGTAAATAAGTCCTGCAAGTTTGAAATAACCCTTAGAAGTGTTTTTTCAAAATCAGAGAGGGAGCCTATATATATAGAATTCCTCCTATTTTTACTATCTATATTTTTATTATCTATATTTAACATACTATTACTCATTTTAGAATGATACCCCTTATCATTTTTAAGTGATACCCCCTTATCATTTTGAAATGATACCCCTTGTATGTTTTGAGTGATAAGGTTATCATTTTCAAGTGATACCCTAAAATAAACTTTATTACCATTTTCTTTTAAAAATATCTTATCTAATAAGCCAAGTTTAACTAATTTATTTATATGACTTCCGATAACCTGTGATATATTTTTAGCTTTTATATTCAAAAAAGGATTATCCTCCAGTATTTTTTTATAAGATATATATGTAAACTCTTTATCATCTATTACGATACGATTATTTTTTATCTTTACATTATCAGAGAGGCAAAACTGAGCTATATATTCAAAAATAACCAAGTCTTTTAAATCAAGCCATATTTGTTGCTCTTTTGGCTTATCTTTGTTATAATGTTGCAGGAACTCATAAAAGGCTTTTTGCCTTATTGTGACATACTCTCTCATCAATTTTCCCTTTTTATGCTATATTTAATTAATTGCTGAGGTGTAGGGCATTTTTACTGCAGTTAATACCCAAATACCTGCAGGCAAGTTTTAAAGCCTCAGAGGGGCTTTTAGCTCTGATTACTATGGCTCTTTTACCTGCTTCTATTTGATAGACATTTTCGTTTATTTCTATTACTTTTAAGTCATTAGCAGTAAGTTTTTTCATAGCTATCCTTTATCCTGCCTGTGTTGAGTTTGTAAGCTGGTTATTGTTTGCTGGTAAGGCTAAATTTTTGGTAGAATTATCTTTAGAGAACAGTTCCAATAAAAATTCTCTGCCTTTTTGCGTCCAGTGTCTATCATATATTACCGCTCCATTAGGCAGTATTTTTTGTTTAAGGCTGGTATAGCCTAAGTCTGCATATTTCGCACTTAATACCCAGCTTTTATTAACTTTATATTGAATGCCTTTTTCCTGTAGCTTTTTATTTAATTCAATTGCACTTTTAAAGCCAAGCTCTTTTGCTATTTCTGTAGCTGTGTAGGTTTTTCCTGTATGGGTTAATATATTTACTTTTTGCTCTAATGCTTTTCTTTTTTCCTGCTCCTGTGCGTATGCTTCTAAAATCTTAATAGCGTTTCTCGGGTCTGCTAACATTTGCTGCAGAGTTTCTGCTGTTGCATACATACCAGTTTTTCTTATAGCTGGTAATACTTCCTCAGTAACCCAGTCTTGAAACTTAATTGCTTCTTTTTTTCTGCTTTGAAGAATTAGTCTATAAAGATTTGGCTCATTAATAAAAGTTATTTTTTGAATACCGCCATTTGTAAGGGTGTCAGTAGTAATGACGCCCTTTTCTTTAAGCCTTGTTTTAGCTTGCCTTGGATTTTTTATATCTAAAGCCCTGCATACATCAACTAAAGCAAACCATATTTCGCCTCTTTCATCTTTTGTTACTCTAACTGCTCCAAATTCCCCGTTAAAAGTTTGCAAGTTCATTTTATTACCTCCTCTTTAGTTTTATTTGCTTTTTCAAAATCAATTTTCACATTGTTGTGAATAAGATTATCCACAGCTTCTTTAAAATAGTTCCTGCTGCTGAATATCCATAAATGCTTAAGCTCTAATAAACTGACACCCAGCTTTGCCCTTATTTCTGTATCTGAATAAATTGGAGCTTGTAAGAATTTAGCTCCTAAATAGCGATTAATTTCATTCTTGAGGCTCATTTTTAAGCCTTATAACGGTAATACCAGCTGAATTTTTCCGCTTGAGATTAATATCATTGCTTCTGATACATCTTTTTTTGATGCGTCTTTTTGCAAAGTAACCCAACCTTTAGAGGTAAGCTCTTTAATAGACACCTCAGCAAGACTTAAATTATTCTCTTTTAGATATTCCTGCAGTCTTTTGTTCTGCATTGCTCTTTTTCTAATAGTGTTTAAGCTCATTTTTGTCCTCCTTTTAATAATGCGTTGCTTGATGTAGCCATATATCTTTGAATGGTGTCTAATTTGTCAGCTGTAAGGTCTAAAAGTGCAAATACCTTTCTTAAATCCTCCTGAGCTTCCTCGTCTTCCTCTAAGTGTCCGTTTAGGAATTTATTGGATAAAAAACTGTCTATTGCTTCAATTAAAGCTCTTGCATTATCTAACTCCTCATCTGCTTCACTCATAAAATGAATTACATCGCTTACTGAATAGCCTTTATATACACCTCCATTAAAGAAGTTTGCCTTTTTATATTCAAGGCTTACCAGCTGCTCCTCACCTCTACCTGTTACTGCTATTGCTTCACCTGCTTTTAGTGGAATAAGTTTTGCTAAATTCATTTAATTACTCCTTATGTTATAATTTCATTGCTAAGTTCATTTGATTACTCGGAGGCTTTTTTAGCCTCTATCTTTGCTTTAATCTCATCTTTTAACTGTAATAACCTGTTTTTCACCTCATCGCCTTGTGCTAATATGTAACCCTGATTATTGCCTACACCGATATAAACATTCTCAACCGCATTAAATCCGGTAACCTTTCTAATTTCGTTGATAATATTCCCAACCCTGCTTAAAGAGCAGTTATTTTTAATCTGACTGATAACTTCACCTTTTAAGAGTTTATCTATACAGTTTAAAACTCTCTCATTGCTTAATAAATCCCATCTAACGGGTGTTTTATAACCTTTTGGGGCAATATATGCTTTTTTCATTTATAGCCCTGCTGCTGTCTCTATTTTATGCTCTTCTAACCATCTCTCTATATCTGTCCTTTTGTATCTCACATATTTGCCTATCTTGCTGTAAGGTATGCGTCTTTCCATTCTCATACGATTTTGTGCATTTATGCTGATGCCGTATTCTTTTTCCAGTTCGTCAGGTGTTAGCCATTCTTTTTTAACCATATCCCTTAATGCTGCAGCCATAAGACTTTGTAACTCTGCTTCACTTAATTGGCTGAGTAGCTCTGTTTTGTTCATTTCGTCCCCTTTCGTTGTTGGAATGTTTTTTGCTATCATTAGAAAAAACAATAATATGATGTATCATATACATCATTTGATGTAATTATAACATCAATTAATGTAAAAAATCAATTAAAAAGGTTCTATAAATGAAAAAAAATGAATTTTTAAAAAATATTAGAAAAAAATATAATATGAGCCAAAAAAAGTTTGCTGAATATTTAGATATAAGCAAATCGTTAATAGAAAAAGTTGAAATGGGTAAAATACCAGCTACTTCAGAAAATAAATATGTAAAAGCTGTATGTGCTTTAGAAGGCTTAGATAATGAAATTTTTAAATATGATGAAATAACTAAAGATATATTAGAAGAGTATGAATTAATAGAATTTTCAAAAAAATTTAGAAAATTTCTATATTTTTATTATGGAGATTTTTGGAATGAAAAAATTAATAAAGATATATATGAAAAATTAAAAAATACAATAAAAGAATTATTTACTATAAAAAATAAAGAAACAGACCAAATTCCTAATTGTAGTTATGAAACTGAATCTTTTATTGAAGAAATATTGCAATTAATAAAAAAAAGAAAGAAATTTGAAGTTATAGATAAAAAATTAATAGGGGTTTTAATAGATGATTGTGAGTACTATTTTCCTATTATAGGTAAAATTCTTTTGTTAATAATGTTGAAAAAATCTTATAGCATTTATTTTGTTATTTCCGACTTTTTAATAAAAGAAGAATTACAAAGTTTTTTTAATTGTAATAATTGTATAAATTTTGCTGTTTTTACACAAAATAAAGAATTAAATATTAATAGTTTAGATTTTACGAGTTTAAGAAAAGAAATTCAAGAATTAGAGAAAAAAGGAATTGCATTTACGATCGAAAATATAAAAAAGTTTAAACAAATTGTATCTTTGAAAACAATTAAACCTTTAACAATGGAGATGAATAAAGTAAGTATAAAACAAATAGTGAATAATGTAATAAATGATTTATCTATTGACCCAAAAGACCAAAAAATCCTTGAATTACTCCACTATGCCCCGCCTGCATTTAAGGATAAGATTATAGAGAAGTTAGAGAAATTCAGAGATGAGGTGGAAGGGTTTTAACATATGATATATGTTATAATTTTAATACAAAATTAAAAGAAGGAAAAAATGGAAACATTTTATGTTGACCCAAAAGAAATAGCAAAAAACTATGGAATTGATGTTGAGCCTATTAAACCTAAAGTTAATATGAATGGTGGAATATTAGCAGATATTGAATTTATTCCTGATGATTTATGTGGCTATATTGAAAAGGATAAAAATAATAAAATTACTATTTATTATAACCCAGACCATCACGAAAATAGACAGAGATTTACCATAGCTCACGAATTAGCTCATTTCTTATTGGGTCATTTAGATGAAAGTCAAAAAGAATATAGGGATTATAAAGACAACTTTAAAACTGATACTTATAATCCAAAAGAGGTAGCGGCTAATAGATTGGCTGCTAAAATACTAATGCCTGAGGATAAACTTCATTTTCTAATTTATAAAAAAGGTATTACTTCAATTAAAGAATTAGCAAGAATTATGAAAGTTTCCGAAGTTGCTATGAAATATAGACTTCAAAATTTAGGGTGGATAAGTAAATGAGTGAAGATTTAGCTGGAGGAAATATTACTCTCACTGAAGACGAAAAATTTACCTTAGAACTTGAAAACGAAAAAGATAAAAAACATTATAGAAAACTAATTTTTTATATTTTAGGCGGTATGGTAATATTAATGTTTTTAGTTTCTTTTACGGCTACATATTGGTATATTTATAATCTCCACGATTTAATTATTCATAATGCTAAACAAACTACTTATACAGGTATTGTAATATTGCTTTCACTCACTCTAATGATACCTACAGTGTTATCTCTTGCAATCTTAAGATTTTTATTTGGTAATAATGACCAAAAAGATGAAAAGAATGTTCCATCTATTATTTTTAATATTGGAAAAGAATTAAAAGAAACATTAATAGCAATTATGGATAAAAAAAATTAATATTTCTTTTTTTAGAATAAGCAATAATAAGGTTTATAGTTTTTTTGATTTCAGGAGAGACATTTTCTATTAATAATTTATCTTTAATGTAATTAGTTCCAAATGCCCTTACAAAAATACCAAATATTTCATCTAAAAAAGCTTGAGTAGCTAATTCAATGTCTTCAAAATCTAAAATAACTTTTTCTTTTTTATCTAAGATGGGTTTAATTTTTTCTCTTATTAATCTGCCTTTATGTCTGCTTCCTAATTCATTGCAGCCTAAAAAGTCTTTTAATACTATTCTCTCCATTTTTTATCCTTAAATAAAATATGCTATTATTGATTTTAATTACTTGCTAAGGTATAATTCAATTATATCGTTTACCCTTTATAAGGGTTTTCTCACTCGTTTACCCCTGCTGGGGTTTCAGTATTAATCTTTTTGCCTGCTGAGGTATTACCTCATCTCCTAATAATTAAAATATGCTTTTAAAACGCTTTTTAACAATCCTCACAGCTCGATAAAACATTTTCAAGTATATTTATACCCTGAAAAGAAAAGCAGGGCTTATATCGGTTTCTTTTGCATTTAGTCGGATATTATGTTAACTAACTCTTTATTTGCTGCAGCGGTTGATGAATGATAATTAATACTCACATACTTGTTTATCGTTGTAGCATTCTTATGACCCAATACACCGCTCACTATTGATGTCGGAATGCCTTTTTCTATTAAGGCAGAGGCTAATATATGGCGGCAGTAATGCAGACTAAATTCAGGCATATTCAAGTGCTTTTTAAGCCTGTCAACCTGTCTGTCTGGTTTTTTTAGATGTTCTTCAGGGTTTGTAAAGCTGAAGAATACCCAGCCTTTCCTTTTTACTCCAAGCTCAAGCAGGGCATCTTTTATAAGCGGGGGCAGGTCATAGCGTTGGTTCTCATTCGGTTTTGCGTCAGCTATCCAGTAATAGCTGTTTCCCAAGTCAATATTTTCCCATCTGAGTTTCAATATTTCGCTTTTTCTTCTTCCACTAAGTGCAAATAGAAAAAAAGCTCTGTAATAAGGGTCGTCTGCGTATAGTCCCATAATAGCGTTAAATATTCTTTTTAGTTTCTCCTGTGCGTTTGTAACTATCTTTTTGGTATCTTTCTGCTTAATGTGAATTTCTGCAGCAGGGTTATCTTTTAGCAGTCTGTTTTTTATTGCAAAATCAAACATAGGGCGTAAGATTACCAAGACTTTGTTTTGGGTATTAGCAGATAAGCCCCTGTCTTTCATTTTTGATATAATTCTTCCGATGTGTAGAGGCTTGATGTCTTTTAATCTTTTAGAGCCAATCTCGTTTTTTACATATCGGTTATAAATTTCCTTTCTTTTTTTATCCCAAGCTGGTGAAGTCTGATTATTTTCCATAAATAGTTCAAATAAATCGTTAACCTTCATTTTTTCATTTTGTAAGTATCCTGCTTCTACATCGTTTTTTAGTTCTGATAGTATCTGCATTAATTCTTTTTTGTATTCCCTAAGCGTCCAGTTAGGGCGTTCCTGCAGCGTGATTACTTTTCTTATCTTTTTACCTTCCTGCTTAAACTGAATCAAAAACTTTAATTTGTCTTTTTTGTGTCTTTTTATATTTGGTAGTCCAATGTCTTCAAAATCGCTTGCTTTTATAGCCATAATATCTCCTTTAATAGGGCGGGGGAGTTTTAGTCTCCGTTTAGTCTCTCCCACGCTTGGTTAAAAATGGGTGTCCCCTTGGGTGTCCCCTTTAAAAGGGTGTAAAACGACATTAAAAGTATATCATCTCAAAAATTGAAAATCAAAAAGTCCGAAATTTAGGGCTATCTGAAAACGAATGAAAATCAATAAAAATATAGAGTGAGTGAGTTCAAGTCTCTCCCTCACTACCATCAAAATCCCCATAAAATCGGTGTTATGATAACCTGAAAAATCCCAAGGTTACTACTTCTTAAGCGTTTTCTCAATTAATCAAAATAAAATTTTGGATATATATACGTAACCTATATAAATATTTTGTTTTGTCTGATTTTTGTTTTGTTCCTTTTGGTTTTTATCTAGTTAGATAGAAATTTGTTGAGGTGCTTTTAGTTGCAGCTGATTTTACTTTTCCATTTAGCTAAATATTTTTTAAAAGTAGGGTTTTCTAAAAGCAATTCTTCATTTAATGCACTTAAACTATTATTTTTCTCTTTTTAAGTTCCTCTAAAGCAGCAATTATACTCATTTTGACTAATGTGATTTACACTTTACTTTCTTTCCCTATGTGTTTTTTTAATTAAATGAAGTAATTATATTATTTTAATTATTGTATTGTAAAAGCAGGGCATAAGCAGATGATTCAAATAGGTTATACCTCATCCTTAAATTTAGTTTTTGTTTTTCTAGGGTCGAGTGTTTGATGTATCTTTACAGCACTTGGAATTTTCAACCTGCCCCTATACTTGTAAGCAGGATTATTTAAAAAAGTTGTGAGTGAGTTTTAATTTTAATAAGAATTAATCATATATAAATAGCTACTAAATCACTGACTAAATGAAATTACCTTGTATCATTTTATTTAGTATAGGAAATAGAGATATTTATTTTTTATAATAACTTAATTTCAAATTTGACATTTATTAAATTAAGTTATATAATTTTTTAAAAAAGCGAGGTATTGTGTTTAATCTTAAAAAAATGCCTTTTACTAATAAATTAAAGAATAAAGAATTAAATTATTCTTTAAAACTGTTAGATAGATATGAATATCCTCCAGAAATTGAGAAGCTTGTTCATGAATTTATAAATACCACATCACATTCCGAACTTCAAAAATTTGTTGATTCTCAAAATATTTTCTCATTTTCCACTAATATTGACTTAACTGAAAATTTTGATGTTTTAAAAGAAAAAATGGCTTATGAATTAAATGAACAACTATTAAAACTTGCCTTTTTGATATAATTTTAAAAAAGGCAGTTTGTGGTTTTAGCTTTAAAATTTAGACCTAAAAGATTTGAGGAAGTTATTGGGCAGGATGCTATTATTAAAACTCTTACAAATTCTCTTGACAATAACAGATTAGCACATGCTTATCTTTTTTCAGGTCTGAGGGGCAGCGGAAAAACATCAACTGCCAGGATTTTTGCAAAAGCGCTCCAATGTGATCACGGTCCTACTTCAAATCCTTGTGAAGCTTGTGAAAACTGTATAATGGCTAATGAAAATAGACATATTGACATTATTGAGATGGATGCTGCAAGCAATAGGAAAATTGAAGACATTAGAGAATTAATAGAGCATACAAAATATAAGCCTACATACGGTAGATATAAAATTTTTATAATTGATGAAGTACATATGTTAACAAATGAAGCATTTAACGCTTTGCTTAAGACTCTTGAAGAACCGCCTGAATATGTAAAATTTATAATGGCTACAACAGACCCTCTTAAACTTCCGGCTACAATTTTAAGCAGGGTTCAGCATTTCAGGTTTAATAAAATTAATGAAAAACTTATAGAAAATTATTTGATAAAAATTTTAACTATTGAAAATGTGGAATTTGAAAATGAAGCTTTAAGACTTTTAATTAAATCTGCAAAAGGTTCAATTAGGGATTCGTTGACTCTACTTGATCAGGCAATAGCATATTCAAGGGGCCATATAGATACCGAAAGCGTAGTTGAAATGCTTGGTATTATAAATCCTGAGATTATTTCAAAAATATTTGAAGCTGTTTTAAAAGAGGATAAAAAAGAGGTTAAAAATTTAGTAAATCAGATTAAAGATTATGATATTGAAGCTATTTTAGATGAAGTTATCTTGTATGTAAAAGATGCTGTTTTTAATTCATCCCTGCCGCTTGTAACAGCTGGCAGGTTTTTGAATATTATTTCAGATGCAAGGGAACTTATAAAATACAATACCGATAATGAGTTTGTTTTGCTTTTAATGTTTTTCAGGATGATTGAAGCCATAAAACCTCATAAGATAGATGATTTGATAGCGCAGATTGAGCAAAAAATTGATGTAAAAGCATATAAGCCAAAAGTTGAGGTTAAAGAAGATTTATTTAAAAAACTTATTAAAAAAATAAAAGAAAGAGATATTGATTTAGGTGTCTGTTTTGAAACAAGTGTGAAATTTATCTCTTTTGAAAACGGGGTAATAACTTGGGAGAGTTGTCCGGACGAAAACTGTAACAATATGTTTAAAAGATTTTATTCACCTGTAATTAGACCTTTAATAAATGAAATTTTTGGTATAGGTACTAAAGTAGATGTAATCAGGTGTCAAAAAAAAAATGAATTAAAAAATGAAGTAAAACCTCTGCAAAAAAAAGAGGTTAAAAATATTTTTTCCAAATCAGATGATGTTATAAATAAAGTAAGGGAAATTTTTGGAAGTGATGTTAAAATTACTAAAATTAATCATCAATAAGTTTTACGCTTCCCCCTTTTAATTCAAATTCATCAAAATCATTTGCCACAAATGCATTGCCGTTATAATATTGTTTTATTTCATTTAAAATCGGTTCGTTTGTAGTAAATCTCGGTGATACATGGGTTGCAATTAAATTTTTTATATTATATTTTTGAGAGATTACTGCTAAATTTTTGGCGGTAGTGTGCATATATTTTGTTTCCATATTGTCAAAAATATCCTGAATATAAGTGCTTTCGTGAATCAGTAAATCCAAATTTTCAAGATAAGGGCATAAAATTTCAGGCTCGGCATTATCTCCTGAAATTATTACTTTTTGCCCTAAAATAGGCTCAAGTAAATAATCTTTTGCCTTGTATTTTTTACCGTTAAATTCTACATCTTTTCCTTTTTTAATATCGCCGTATAATGCACACGGATTTAGTCCATCTTTTATTAGCTTTTCCTGATTGATTTTATTTGATTTGTCATTTTCTTTTATGTAATATGCAAAACATTCAACTGAATGCATAAGAGGTAAAACAGTTACTCTAAATTTATCAAAAATTATTTCACTCCCTGCATAAATTTCGTTAATTATTAGTTTATAACCTAAATGTTCAAATCTAATATCTACAACTGATGAAATTAAATCTTTGAGCCCTTTTGGTCCGTAAATTGTAAGGGGTTTTGTTATTTTATCAAGCATTCTTGAAGTTATAAGTCCGAAAAGGCCGTAAACATGATCTCCGTGTAAGTGGGTTATAAAAATTGTATCAAGTTTTGCACTGCTTAGGCGTGATTTTAGTATCTGATGCTGAGTAGCTTCCCCACAGTCAAACAAATACCATTTATTGTCATTTTCAAATTCCATAGCAAGAGCTGAGACATTTCTTTGTTTTGTAGGTCTTCCTGCACTTGTACCAAAAAATATAAATTTCATTTTGTTCCTTTGCGGCGGAGAGTTCCTTCGTAATATGTCTTGTAAATCCCTATAATATAATGTTTTTATTAAATTTTAATTTTATTTTACCGCTAAAATTACCGCAATAATTATATTTGTTAATGGTTTTATTTTTTTTAACTATACCGTATTTTTATTTTAATATTAAATATATTTTATTGATTTTTCTTTTTCTTTAATTTTTTAATTGTATCAATTATTTTATTTACACATTCTTCAGTGTTTTTTCTTATATCTTTTTCCCAAAATCTTAATACCGTCCATCCATTAGATTTTAAAAATAAGTTTACTTCTTTGTCTCTTTTAATATTGTTTTGAAGTTTTTCAATCCAAAATTTTCGATTAGTTTTAGGTATTTTACCTGCCAAAAAGTCTTTTCCGTGCCAAAATTCACTGTCACAAAATATTGCTAATTTATATTTTTTAATACATATATCAGGTTTTCCAAAAATATCTTTACAGTTTTTTCTATATCTTATACCCTTTTCCCATAGAGCTTTACGTAAAATCAACTCTATTGAAGTGTCTTTCGATTTAATTCTTCTCATATTTTCCGAACGTGTCATTTTTGATTGTTTTATAGCATTTCCTTTATTTTTTTTGCTATAGTTTTAGCCATTAAAGGAGGTACCGCATTTCCAATTTGTCTAAATATAGCGGTTCTGGGCCCTTCAAAAAAGAAATCATCAGGAAAAGACTGTATTCTTGCAGCTTCTCTTATAGAGATTGAACGGTTTTGATTTATATCGGGGTGTATATAATAGTGTCCATCCATGGCAATATGTGCAACTATGGTATGAGAGTATTCTTTATCCGGTTTTACAACATTAAATCGATTTACAAAAACTTTTGTGTTTTTATGTTTTATCAGATGTTTATGAGTTTCAGCAAGTTCATTGTATTTTAACAGTTTTCTTTTTTCAAACCATTCCTTTACGGCAATTTTATATATTTCTTTATCATTGTCATTTGTGGGTCTGGTTTCATGCTGCGTTAAAATATTAAATCCTTTTTGTCTTATTCCGCTCCATATTAAATAATCATTCGGTTCTTTTGTATACATGTTTTTACCTTCTATTTTAGAATTGTCTTTTATAAAAGGTAAATCTTCCAATAATAATCCCACCTTAGCGTTTCCGGGAAATTTATTATAAAAATCTGGATAAATGTATTCTTTGTAGATATTTTTATTCCATCCTATTATAATAACCCTTTTTCTGTTTTGTAATACACCAAAATCTGTTGCGGTTAATATTTTCATTTCCATATGATAACCCGAATTTTCTATACCCTGAATCAATTCTTTTAAATATTCTCCGTTACCAGCTGAGAGTAAACCCGGTACATTTTCAAACACAAACATCTTAGGCTGAAACTCTTTAAGAAACTCTATATAATATCTGAAAAGATAATTCCTTTCATCTTTTTTAACTTTTTCCCCCATTCTGGCCCTTCCTATTACAGAATAGGCCTGACATGGCGGACCCCCTATTATCACATCTATTTTTTTCTTATTAATTTCTTTTAAATTGTTATGGACTTGTTTTTTTAATTTTTCAATGCTGGAATTGTCTATAAATTCATTGATAACCAGATTACGGTTTAATTCTGCTTTATCCCACAATGTTTCCCTGTCTATTTTTTTGAGTAAATAATCTTCATATATTTTTTCAGTTCCTTTTGCTTTCAAATTCCAATAAGACTGTCGGGTTTTTAAGGTGTTACAAGCATGTTTGTCAGCTTCAATATGGGCTGCAAATACGGCACCCGCTTCAAAAAATCCTTCTGAAAGTCCGCCTGCACCTGAAAACAGATCCAATACTACCATACTTGTATCCCTTCATCTTCCAATTTTTTTAAAATTGCCACTAACATTTTCTGTTGTTTTTTACTTGGTATTTTACCATTAGGAATAAGGTTTAGTAAAATTTTTTCCTCTTTGCATAATAAATTGTTTTTTACACCTTCTTCTATCAGTTGTTTCCATTTATCTGTGTCAAATTTAAACAATTTTTTAAGCAGTTCGATTTCATTGTCAATTGATTGTATTTTTTTAGCCTCTTTTTCTTCATATTTGAACTCTTCCTTTGATATCAGCCATTTATCGACAAATTCTTCCGAAAACATTAATTTATCGTTATCTGTTTTTTCTTTTAATTTTGTCCAACATAATTCTTTTTTAGCCCATTCCGAAATATTTTTAAAATTTTCAGGTGTATCAAAAAGATGATTGTTTACATATTTCGAAATTTTAATAATTTCTTTTGCAAATAAGGTGTCAATATCCTGATTTTGCCATATTTTATTGTAATCAATACTTTTATCAAGTTTTTTAGCCAAATAAGTTAATAAACTTAAAGTATATGCAACAATATTTGCCTTATAACCGGCATACCATTTTTGTTTATATACAAGTTTGTCCGTTTCTTTAAACAATATGGCTTTTGCTATTGCATGTTTGTAATACAAATCATTAAATACTTTGTCATTTGTGTTCCATTGTTTTACAACAAGTTCCCCGAATTTTAAAAAATTTTTCTGTGCCCCCTGACTGACAATGTGCGGATAACCCTCCGTACTCATTATATATTTTGCCAGATCCGTTTTCGTAAACATTTGTTTTTTAGGGTATATAAGTTTAAATTCTCTTTTTTGTGAATCTGTCAATTTTGACTGTTCCTCAAGATATTGTCCTCTGGCCCTTTCATAAAACCATTTTGTTGCCTTTAAACTATCCTTTTTTTTAGGGGCCCATATTTTTCTTGATTTTTCCTCAATTCTTATATGAAAAATATCGTTTGAAAAAAAATCAGCATCATTGACTTTATTTTGAGTATTGGCATATCTTGAAATGTTTGGTATTATAAATTGGGATTCATCGCCTTTTATAATGGTAAGTTTCATTTGTACAAATACTTTTTCCAGGGAAATCCTATCTTTTTTTCGGGTATTATATAATGAAGCGGTTGTCTGTCCCCCGTTTACTATCTGAAAATTTTTCAAATAAACAATTTTACCGTTTTTAACCTCAATATCTTCCGCAGTTGCTGTAATACCGTTATTATAGGCAAAAAACATTTCCGGTTCGGTTTTTATGGTTTTTCTTATTCCTTTGTTTATTTTACCTCTGAACTGAAGAAAGCTTCTTACATTTGATTCCAACAGTCTTGCACCGTATTTTTCATATAAATCTGCAAGTATGTCTCCGGGAACAACTGATAAGTAAGATTTATACGAAGATGAACCGCTGTAGGCTTCCAAGGCAAGAAGACCTTCACCAAATTCTTCATTAAAGTTTATCTCAAAATCCTCTTTGTGCTTTTTAGATGTTTCAATTTGATAAAATCTTTCAATATCCCATATGTCAACACTTATATTATATTTATCCAATTTTATTTTAGGTATTTCTTTAAGCATTTTACTTATTTGTTTATTTGTCAGAAGTATAATTTCTATGTTTTTAAATTTTTCTTTATATGTATGTATGAAATAAGAGATATCGTATGCTTCAGAAGTTTCCTCCAATTCTTTAAATAAAGGTTTTTCCGTGTTTTTTATAAGAAATTTTACCACCCTGGCCAATATTGAATCCAAATCGGTTTTTGTAAGGGTAACTATATCGGCATCATTTGTGTATTCAGTTACAAACAAATATAGAATTTCCCTGTCATCCACATATTCGTAACCGTCAACCCTCATACCTATCTTTTTAAAAGGGGTGTATTTGTAATCCGTGACCACCCCTTCATTTTCAAGAAACTCGAGAGCCTTTTCAAAAAAAACGCTTTCCTTGAAATTTTCATCAACATTTGATTTAACGTTTATTGATTCCATAAAATCATTATAATATTCATTAAGCGTCAAAACATATCCTTTTCTTCAATTTTAAATTCTTCAATTTTATCTATTTTAATTGAATATTTTAAATTAATTACGGCATCTGATTTTTTTTCAATTTTCGGGAAACCTTCCCCAACTTTAAAAGCCTCTTCTTTTATATGGCTGAAATAAACTTCATTATATTCTTTTAATGAAACAAATCCGTAGTCTACCAACAGTCTTTCAAAATAAAAAATGAGGTATTCATCTGAAAGCAGCTTTTTTATTTCCCCTATTATGTCATAAATATTAAAACCTTTGTTTCTGTCGCATTCTGAAAGTGTATATACATAAAGATACAGTTTTGGAAGTTCTGTAAACATCTGTTCATAAGAAGATATGTTAATTATGTTTTTTGAAGTTTTTGTTTTAATCTCTATTGCCGTGTCGTTAACGATAAAATCGTGAACACTTTCTTCAGTGGGGGATTTCCAGAAATCCAACACTTCTCTTCTGTCAAAATGTCCGAGCAGTTTTTTTATAAACAGCAATTCACCCACAAGGCCTTTTAAAAAATTTTTATCCAGATACCTGTTGAGGGAACTGAGAAGTTTCTGCCATTTTTTTATTCTCAAAAGAAGGGAATTTATTGCTTTCTGTTCAGAATTTATACCTTTTGTACTGCGTATCAAATCTTTGCACAGATTTTCAAATATTTCAGTATGTTCCTCATTTTTAAGTATTATCTGTATACCTTCTTTAAACGGAATTAAATCAATGTATTTAAAATTAAAGTCTGAATTGTTAAAATGTTTTTGCAGTTTTCCCTCCACAAGAAGTATTTTTTCCCCGTAATGGTTTTTTGCCCATGAATATTTTAATGCGTTTCCCTTATCAGCTAAAATGGCACTCAGTCTACCTTCCGGGGGAATAAGAAGAATATCCCATTTGCTGTAATTATTCATAATTTTCCTTTTCTTTCTCTAATAATTCTTTTAAAAACACTTTATTTACTTTATATTTGACAATACGGTTTTCAGGACAGATAATACTATCTGTTTCAGGAAAGCTTACAGCGTATGCGATAACATTTTTTTCTATTCTTTCTCCTTTTTTTACTGCGCCTTTGTATAAATTGAGAATATAAAAGATTAACAAAGGTTTGCTTCTGTATTTTCTTATAAATTTTCCGGGAGGTGTATTTCTTATTGATTTGCTAATCCTGTCATCTTCAATATTGTTTTTTTTCAATTCTTTAATCTGCTCGGTTTTATAATCTGCTTTTATTTTTTCCATATCCAATCCTATGGCTTCATCATAAGGATCACCCAGTCTGTATTTTTTCCCGCTTAAGAGATAAAATCCGTCATCTTCCAAAACACTTCTTTTTGTAACTCCCAATTCAATATCTTTAATATGTATCTTATTGTTTGAATTTATTGACTTTAACGCAATGTCCCATTCGGAAAGTTCATAATCGCTTCCCTTTAAAATATAATTAATTAAACTGTTTTTAAAACTTTCAGGTTCCATAAACCTTTTTATGGTCATATTATCCTCAAATCCGTTTAAAATATCTGTAACAATATTATAAGGTATGTTTTCAAATAAATAATTATTTTTATTTTTTGTATAAGAAAAATTACCGGATAGATTTTCTATGAATTCATTGAAAATATTAAAATTAATCTCCATTTTTCTTTTATCTGTTGAAATAAGCCTTGTTTCAATAAGCTGTCCTGAATAACATACATCTTGGTAATCAACAAATTCACCGGTATTTTGCATTTTATTTCTTGCGGTAATTAAAAGACTGTCAGGGTGTGTTCTTATTTTGAGTCCGTAATCTTTAGGGGGTCTTTTGGAAAGTTGGAGCTCTTTTAAATCATATTTCAACTCTTCGACAACTTCCGCAATGTGCTGGTACCAAAGTTCCGTTTCTTCCGGCATATAGATTCTGCACAGATCTTCATATTTGTTTCTGTATCCGAACCATCTTCCCATCTGGAGAAGTGTGTCATACATTTTTGTCGTTCTTATAAAATAACTTATGGTAAGCCCTTCCAATGTAAATCCCCTTGAAAGTGAATATCCGCCTATCGCTATTGCAAACAGCCCTTTCGGATATTCATTATAATTTAAACCCTCTTTGTTGTCACTGTTAACCGTAAACACTTTAAATTTATCAATATTTTCTGCAATTTTTCCGATATAATTGTCAAACATTTCAGGGGAAATCTGAAATTCGTTTTTGTAAGTGTTTGAAACATATTCGTTTATATATAATTCTTTCAGCTCCTTTAGAATTTGTTTATCCCTTGCGAAAACACCGTCTAAAATTTTACTCAATTCTTCGTTAACTAAATGCTTTAGTCTGTCATGTAGGTCTTTTTTAAATGTAACATTTATCAGCATTGTTGTATATTTCGGTTTTTTGTCCCTTTCGGTTTTAATAACGGAGGCCAGTACAAAAAGCCTTATGGCTTCCTTTAGTGAATCCGGTAGACAGTTCAGTTCAAAATTTTTTGGGGGTTTGGCGGGTATACATATTTCATTGTCCGTAATGTGTCTGATTATGTCGTATTTTTTTCCCTGAAATTTTTTATCTAAAAATATGGTTTTTGCCCCTATGTAATTTTCAGGTGCATTTAAGGTAATGATAAAATCATCCGGAAACAGATCAGTCCCTTTTTGTTCATGTGTTGCTTCATGGTCAATAAAAATATTTGCAAAAGGTGTGGCGGTATAACCTATATAAACACGTCGGTTAAACATATTCAATATTTCCCTTATAAGGCCGTTGATAGTTGTGGGATTTTCCTCGGTTTTTGTGTTTATTGACGCATTGTCGGCCTCGTCGTCTATCAACAATAGGGGATAATCCGCATCCGAGCGTTTCAGTTTTGCCGTTTTCAGCCATTGTATGAGATTTTTTAAAGTATTGCTGTTTTTTTTGATTACAAGAATAACTGGTTCTTTAAAATCATTGGGTGAAAAACCGAAATGAGCAACAAGATTTTTTTTGAAGTCTTCATTTACGGTTGTAATTGTATAAGGCCTCCTTCTCGGGTCTATTTTTCCCACACCTACTGTTTGTTTTTTTAAACTGTCAAATCCCACAAACCCTTCGTTTATTCTTTGCTGGGTCTGACTGCGCAGATTGTTGTGAACACCCGCAATGAGAATAATAAATTTGTATCCGACATCCGCGGCGCGGTTTATAAGGGAAATGTAATTTGCCGTTTTCCCTGACTGTACATAACCCATGACGAGGCCTTTTGTTAACCATTTTCCAAGTTTTTCGGGATTTGGAAGATAATTTAAAATTTTTTTGTTTATTTCGGAGATGTTTTTTACTATTATGGGAGGAAATCTCTTTTCTTCTAACAGATATCTTTCATATCTGTCTGAATAATAGAAATAATCTTTTACACCTTTTATTTTTTGCTGTTTCTCCCATTCGGAAAGCCATTCACGGTATTCGTTTTTGCTTATTTCAGAATCTATTGTTATATAATATTGGTTTTCATAAAGAATATCTTCCATTAATTCTTTTTTTTCTTTTTCGGTTAATTTATACTCACATACAATTTCAAACATAGAAATTTTTTTTAATAATTCTTCTTTCGAAGGTATTCCATTGTCTTTTAAAAAAGTTTTTAAGAGATTTTTAATCTGTTTAATTTTATCATTACACATTTCATATCCCTTTTAAAAATTCTTCCCATGATTTTGTATATTTGTTAAACGGTTCGGTTTCCGAAAGCGTTTTATAATCATTTTTTCCTATTATTCCGGCTTTTAAAAGTTCTATAACTTTTTTTTCTAAAAAAGCATCATCCATTTCTCCGTTTTTTATGTTTTTTGGTGTGTCTGTCATATCATTATAAATAATTTCTTTTGGGATGTTTTCTTCTATAAGGGATAATATGTCAATAAATTCGTTTATTTGTTCATTGTTTAACGTTTTAATAAATTTTTGCAAAAGTATATGCTCCCTGTTTATACGGTAAAATATTTCACCGTTTTTCGCCTCTCTGAACCACACGGGCTGTGCAAGGGAAAAACTTTTGTGACCTCTCGCCGTATAAACTTTTTTTGAAGCACCTGAAATTTTTTCAATTATCTTTTTAAGTCTTTCTCTTACCGACGGCGGAGGGGAAGAAGTTGATTTTTTAATATCTATGTTCCATAAATGATCTAAACTATTGGGTAAATCTATCTGAATCCTTGCAAGCTTGTAAAAATCTTTTTGAGGAATTATTCTGAACCAAGTACCGGAGATGAGCAATCTTTTGTTTCTATAAACATAAAATCCCTGATTTCTGCTATATCCCCCGGCTCCGGCATAATATTCGTAATCTTCTTTTGAGAGTTTACTGTAATGGGGAATAATAAAAGGTTTGATTATAATTTTTTCCCCGTTCAGAATAATTTCTTCCGTAGGAAGTTCCTGTGTTGCCATATATTTTCTCATAAAAGGGTCGAAAGACTTTAACTTATTTGACTGCAGAGTTATTTTAAGAGGGGGTTTGGTCTCCCGTCCGTCAAGAAAACGGTGATAAACAAGTTCAAGATGTTTTCCCAGATTTTTAATTTGTTCATTAAAATAATAATTGAATTTGTAATTTGAGTTTTCCGTAATTCTGTCTATTTTATCCCAGATAACCAATGTTCCGGAATAATGATTTTTTAATTTTTCTATTCCGAACGTATTATCTATTTCCGTTTTGTCAAGTATTTTTATTTCCCATCTGTTTGTTGCTAAAACATAGTCAAGATCCCATTCCGCTGCGAAAATATTATTTCCCTGTTTACTTATAACGGTCAGTTTTTTACATTGTGAAAATGAAGCTGTTTTTAATCCAAGTCCGAATCTGCCCAGATCTTTTTCATTTCTAAAATCCAGAGGATTAAAACTGCCAGGTTTCATGGCGTTAATCAATTCTTTCTCATTCATCCCCTTACCGTCATCTAATATTCCAAATTTAATATTTTGATTGTCATTTTGAAAAAAAATATCAATATTTTCAGCATTTGCTGTAATGGAATTGTCAATAATATCGGAAACTGCCGTTTCAAAAGAATATCCTATATTTCTTAAAGATTGGATAAGTGATGAAGCGTCGGGAAGTATTTCTTTAAAATGCCCCACTTTTCCCCTTTCTCCTTTTCAAGTAATGTTAGATTAATTATAGCATAATAATTATTAAAAAATTTTCAAAATTCCCACGAAAAATCCCCATTTTTAGTGTTATATATAAATGAACAAAAAAAAAACACAAAGGAGCTACTATGTTTAGAAAAATTTACAGGTTTGTAAAGGTTACCAAAGATGTGATTGACACTGCTTCAGCTGTTGTTGAACACATTATCACCACTACAAAGGATAAAAAATGAAAATGCCACTAAGCAATGAAATATTAAAAGAAAAAGCGGGAAGCATATTTGCCACATCCCCTTCATTTGAAGTAAGCGACAAGTATGCTTTTATACCCACCATTGAAGTAGTTGATATGTTTAGGGCTAACAGCTGGTATCCAGTTGAAGCAAAGGAATCTTTTGTGAGATTATCTAAAAACAAAGGCTATCAAAAGCACCTAATCAGATTCAGGCATATCAGTGATTTTCTCTCAAATGATGAAGAAGCTGTTGAAATTGTATTAACCAACTCACATAACAGAACTTCATCTTTTATCATTCAGGCTGGAGTATTCAGGTTTATTTGTGCCAACGGATTGGTTGTAGCTAACAATTTGTTTGAAAAAATAAGCATAAGGCATATTGGATTTAAAGAGATTGAAGTTAAAAGGGCAATTGAAAGAATAGTTGCATCTATTGAGAAAATCAATGAAAGGATTAGTTTATATAAACAGATTGAACTTTCAAACGATGAACAATTATCACTTGCGAGAGCTTCTAAAATAATCAGATTTAAGCCTTATCAACAAATTGAACTTGATTATCTATTAAGACCACATAGAAAGGAGGATGAGAATAATGATTTATGGAGGGTATTCAACAGAATTCAGGAAAATGTTATCAGAGGGGGAGTTAAAGGTAAAAACATATTTACGGGTAGAAACTTTACCTCAAAACCTGTTAAATCAATTGACAGCTTAATTTCAATCAATGAAAAGTTATTTGACTTAACGGATAAATTTGCTTCTATTAAGTTGTCTGCTTAATACAATTTTACGCAATCTAAAACTGCACCACTACGCAAAATAAATTACACTACTAAATATTTATTTTTAACAAGAAAAAACTCAATATTAGAAAAATTAAAGGAGCATATTATGAAACTAATAACTAAACCAACTCAATTATTATATTCTCTACATACAGACAATGAACAAACTAAAATGTTATTTAAAGAGGAAATAAAAAGCTTGTTAGAAGATAGCAATAAAAAAGAATTTGAAAAAGCAGATTTAATTGCAGAGATGTTTTTGGATTTAGATGAAAAGATAGATTATTTGAAGTATCAGATTAAATTCCTAAACACTCTTAAAAAACAGCTTGAAACATCTAAACAACAAGCAAAAGAGATAATTGCCAAAGTATTTGAGGAATACGGCATAGACAGACTTAACGGGGTAATGGTATCATCACTTACCGTTACCCCTCAAAAGAGAGATATAAAAGAGCATATCATAATAAAAGACGAAGAATCTTTAATCAAACTTGGTTATGCCAAAGTTGATGAGAAAAAACTTCAAAAAGCTTTATATACTGACAAATACAATGAAATTGAACCTTACATTGATATTGAAGTTGAAAATGTATCTAAACCTGCTGCAGTAAAAATAAACAAAAGAAAAATTCAAATCCCTGAAATTGCTTCTTAAAGGTAATAAGGTGATTATAGAAAAAAGAGGGCTTATTTCCATAGGAAAAAATTACTGTAGCTTAATTTCTTTTTTAGACAAAGAAAGAATTCTTTATTATGAGAGTGAATCTTTCAATGAAATTGTTGTTGATTTGGATGAGTTTATAAATGACACAGATAAAAATTTACTTCTTTCAAATTTATATCTTGAAGGATTTATCTCTTATATGGATAAAGAAACAGCTTTAAAACATTCACTAAACAAATTGGTATTCTGGAGGTGATATTATGAGTAATAATCTAATAAAAGCAATGGAGGAATTAAAAAATATTGAAAAAGTAAATATCAAAGGAAAAGAGTATGCAACAGTTGCAAGCAGGGTTGGAATATTTAGAAAATTCTTTCCTGCTTATTCCATAATAACTGAAATAATTAATGATGATGAACAGAGAGTGGTTATCAAAGCTTCCATACTTGATGAAAACAATAGACTTATTTCTACAGGTTATGCAGAGGAAATAAGAGGTCAGGGACTTATCAATACCACTTCAGCAATAGAAAATGCAGAAACAAGTGCAATAGGCAGAGCTTTGGCGGCATTCGGACTTATCGGAGGCGAGTATGCTTCATCATTTGAAGTTGAAAATGCTATTGCCAAACAAAACAATATTCAAAGTTCAAACACTTCAAAACCCGCTTCTACTGATATAAAAGCTATTATACAACAAGAAAACGATAAACTAAAAGAAGCTAATTTAAGTGTATTGCTTCAGGATAATATACTTATTGTTCAGGGTAAATCGTTTGGTCATCAGAATTTAATTAAGAAACTCGGTTATAAATGGAATCCATCTAAAAAAGTATGGTATAAGCCGTTTCTTAAACAAGCCTCTTAAGGAGGCTTTTAATTATGCTTTTATTTTTTTAGGTGGGATTTTTGTAAAATTGTGTAATTACTTTAAGGGGTTAAAATGAAAGAGAAACAGATTGATTCCATTGCCTTTGTCATTATAAAAAAAATGTTAAGCTATTATGTTGATAATTATATAGCTGTAGGTAAAGAATTCATGAAAAATAATTTTTCTAAAGACACATATAACGAGACTAATTTGATATTTAATGAAATTAAACATATAACTGAAGAAATTTTAACTTATATAGAGCATCCTGATAATAAATTCATTAATACAAGAAGTGTATATTATTTTTTTACTGTTTTAAGACCTGCTATTCCAAAAGAAATTGAAAAGTCAAATAATCAAAATACATTTTACGCTTATAATAACCCTTATTATCTTAGAAACACTCCTTGTATTAAATTAGACGAGCAAATGTTTCAAGAACTATTCGGGGAAATGAGCTTAAAAAAATTAGAGGACAAATTAGAAAAGAATTTCTCAGAAGATATAAGTCTTTATTGCAATTATATAGGAATCATTCATTTGATGGAAATATTTATCAGAAGTGTTTTTTTCTTTGCTTTTAATAAACATTTGAAAGACAAGGAAAAAGAAACATTGCTTAATATATTTGTATGGATGATATCCAATAGTTATCAAAATTTTTTTTCGCTTAAAAAAGGCAGCTATTATAAAAATGAGATAGCTTACTATTATAGGGAGTTTATAAATTTTCAATTCTTTTCAGGTAAAAAATTTATAAAAAGTTATAAAGATTATTCCAACATGATTAGGCCAAATCTTCATAAATATTATAAAAACAGTGTAAAAATAACCACTAAATTATCAGATAATGAAAAAGAGTGTAAAACAATTGGTATTCTTCCAAGCAATATTCCTTCTAACAGACAAATTGATGAACAAAACATAGAATATTTATTAGCTCCACCTTTTTATTTAAGCACAGGAAAAGGTAAAGATTCACTTGTTAATAGAGATTTTGTATATGTTTCTATTGGAACTTACACAAAGGAAAATAAACACAGCCCTTTTACAGATAAAATTATTCTTACTTATTCCTACATATAATTATATTCTTTTCTTAAGCATTCCTATCTTACTACGTTTTTTTATAAGGCTAAAAATCACTGCTTTAATATAATTTTATGTGTAAATTAATAGAAAGTAAAGGATTGTTATGAAAAAGCTTTTAACCATAAAAGAAGTAACAAAAATGGTAGGATTTAAAACATCTACCATTTACAAATTCATCAAAACTAAAAATTTTCCCAAACCTGTAAAGATTGGGAAATCAAGCCGCTGGCTTTTATCAGATATAAACCAGTAGATAATTAATTATAAGGAACAAACAATGACCTAACAAGTCTAAAAGAATGGCTTGAAGGATGAGATTGTGTTCTGCAATACAATTAATGAAATTATACAGGATACTTTCTCATCATGTCAAGTAGCATTCTTGTTGAATAAAGTAGAGGGTATTGGATTGTTTACAAGACAATCCCAGCAGTGTAGGGCGACCACCCTTGCTCTCCAAATTGAAGATGAGAATGCGAAAGACACTTCAAGTCATTCTTAATAAATTAACGAAAAATTAAAAGCAAAAAAATTCAAATTAGGTGGAGTCTATCTATATAGGAAGATTTTCCTAAAAAATGCAAACAGGTGCCTTATTGCCTAATTTTAGGCAATAAACAGGGGATATGGTCAATTTCCCCTGAAACTTTTTATTAAGAAATATATTAAGAAAGGGGCAGACTATGCCCTGAGAAATAAAAAAAATAAAAAAAGGATCAACAAATGGCAAAAATATTTTCATATAAACAACAAGAAATAATAATTTCAAAACTGCAAAAAATTATAGGACCTGAAAAAAACAAAATGTTTCCTGAAAAAGACATTGAAATAGAAAATGCAAGAATAAAAAACACCCTTCAGGGAATAGCTGCTTATGGAGCTCAGCTTCAAAATTTTATCGGTATGTTAACGGTTACAATTGCAGGAGATGAAAACAGAATTTCACCTATGGATGATTTAGAGGTAATTATCAATAAAACAGTAATAGCTTATGACAGTATTAATTATTATGTAGATAAATTTAGGCGATTTCTAAATAAAAAAGGATTTAAATTCATATATGTCACAAGTTTTGAACTTCAAAAGGATGGAAATTTACACGCACATATTTATTTTTCAGTTCCTTTAAAAGCTTTTTCTGATTTTTTTGTTTTTTATCACGAATATAAAAAAACTTTTACAGAACCTAAGAAAATAAACAAAGGTAAAAAAACTATTATTCCCATTGGAAGAAGCCAGCTTGGAATATCAAAAGAGTTTTTACATAAATTAACTGAAGCAGGATATGAATTTAAATGCTATTCTAATCCTCAAAAGCCTGAAAGATTTGACTGGAGATGTGTTAATTTTGTAAGTGAGCAAGAATTCAAATCAGGTAACTGGCCTACACTGTTTTTTTATGATGCTGAAGCATTTGCAAAGCTGTATTCGGAAAAGATATTGGAATATCTACAAAAAAATAACAACACTGACAATGAAAGAAAAAATAAATCAACAGCTCAAAAAGTTGTAGGGAGCAATTTTGTAAAACACAATTCAAAAGCTTTTTTTGAAAGTGATGAGTGGAAAGAAATGCAAAAACAGTTTATAAGAAAAATATGCGGGAGGGTTTATACCTCTTCGCGCCTTCCTATTCCTGTTTCAGCGTATCAGAAAAAAAGAAAAGAAATAATGGAAATTTATCCGCAATACAGAAATTTCAATACTTTAATAACTGATTATTTAAACGGTAAAGCCACTTATGAAAACGGTATTTTAACCTGTCCTAACGGAAAATCTATAAAATTAAAATAGGAGGTAATTATGTATCTGACAATCACTGAATTAATTGAAATTTTAAAATTAAGCAAAGCTACAATATACAGAAAAATAAAAGCTAATGAATTTCCAAAACCTGTAAAACAGGGAAAATTCAGTTATTGGGCTGAATCTGATATAAACAGATGGATAGAAAAATTAAAAGGTTGATAAGTATTTTTGTTTAGGAGAGGTCGGTTTGTCAGGAATGGTCATTTGTAAGAGGTTTTTATCAATTAACCTGTCTAAAATCTCTTTTAAATGCTTCCTGTCTTTTAATCCCAAATATTCGGCAATCTCTTTTCTGCTTCTCGGTGTTTTACAAAATTCAACAATTTTCTTTTCCCTCTCATCTTGTGGGGTAGCTTGTGGGGTAACTTGTGGGGTGTTTAGTGTTTTTAAAATAATATCCAACATAAATTCAATAAACGGGGTTGAATTTCCAACTGAAGTTGATTCTTCTATTGCTTTATAATATTCATCCTGATTTTCATATATTAATGATTCAACAGGCAAATATTCAAAAACCTGTTTCCATTTGTAGAGTATTAATGTCTGCCAAAATCTCCCTATTCTTCCGTTCCCGTCAATGAAAGGATGTATAAATTCAAATTCATAATGAAACACACTGCTTACAATCAAAGGATGTAAATCGGTGGTATTTAACCAGGTAAACAAGTCTTTCATTAATTCAGACACATTTGAGGCGGGAGGTGCTATATGGGTTATTTCTTTCTGATTACCTACACCCACATTTGTTTTTCTGTATTCCCCCGCATTTGTTAAAATATCCTTCATTAATATTTTATGGGCTTTTAACAAATCTTTTTCACTTTTGTAGTCAAATTTATCAATGTTTTCATATAACTTTACAGCACCTTTAATTTCAGCTATTTCTCTTTGAGTAGCTAAAACCCGTTTACCTTCTAAAATAGCGGTAACTTTTTTTTCATCTGCTTCAATTCCTTCAATTTTAAGAGTGCCTGTTAAGGTTTTTATTTTTGATACTTTTCTTAGTCTTAAATCCTTTTTTATGCTGATTTCTCCAATTCTCTCGGATATTTCACTGATTAAATTGATTATTTTAGGTGTTATTTCAAACGGAGGGGTATACATTGATTTCCTTTATTTTATTGAAATTATTATAACAAATTAACTTTTCAAACTGTCAATAAAATCACTCCACCACTCCATCAGTTTTTTCCTTTCGTCCATATAAATGGCTTTGTTATAAACCCTATTCATTGTATCTTTAAAATCGGTATGGGATAACTGAGCGGCAATGGCATTTTGTGAAATTCCAATTTTTTTGGCATTTTCATTTAAAACAGTGGCGGCAAAGTGTCTAAATCCGTGGGTTGTCATTTTGTCTTTATATCCAAGTCTTTTTAATGCACGGTTTAGGGTATCTGTGGTAATATGTTTATCTTTGCTTCTTGGGGAATAAAAAACAAATTCTCTATTTCCTGTAAAAGGTTCAATCTCTTTTAAAATGTTTATGATACTGTCTGTCAAGGGAACGATATGTTCTCTTTTTTTCTTCATTTTATGAGCTGGTATATGCCATTCTTTCTTTTCAAAATCAATTTCACTCCATTCCATAGCAACAAGCGGGAAAGGTCTTACAAAAAGATAAGGGGCAAGTTTTAAGGCAGTTTTAACAGTTATATCACATTTACAGTTTTCTATATCTTTTAAAAGTTTTTTCATCTCTTCTATGTCGGTAATATGAGGAAAATTTTTTGATTCTTTTTTAGGAACTAAAACACTGAAATCTACATCGGCAATAATGTTTCTTTCAACAATTTCAAGTGTTGATGCGTATTTGAAAGTATTGTCCAAAATATTAAACAGTCTCCTTGCAGTTTCAGGGATATGGGTTAAATTTCTGAAAATGTTGACTATGTCAATTTTTTTAATATCCCTTATGTTCATATCGCCAATGTATTTAAAAATATGATTGTTTAGTCTGTTTAAGGTGCCTTTTTTATGTTTATCCGAAATATTTTTCCTATCTAAATATTCTATTACAAGATTTTTTAATGTATTTTGTTGTTTAGAGGATTTATTAAGCATTGACGGGGGAATGTTTTCCAGTTCCATTTTTCTGTATTTTTCTCTTAGTTCCCTTGCTTTTTTTAAAGTTATTTCAGGATAGTTACCAAGCGATTTTGGTGTTCTTTTACCGTTATACATATATTCATACATCCACCATTTCCTGCCGTTTGGTTCAACTACAATATATAATCTTTTCCCGTCATTTCTTTTATATTTCTTTTCTTTCGGTTTTAAATTTTTTATTTTTGTATCAGTTAAGCTTTTAACTACCCTTGCCATAACATGCTCCAATGTTTTTAAATATTTTACCGCAAAAATTACCGCAATACAAGATGGATTTTTATAAAACATAATGAATTAAATGAGACATAAAATTTTATCAAAGCTTGTATTTTAGGGGATTTTATAGACTTTAATGAAAGGTGCGAAACTGAATTCTGGCGGAGAGTGTGGGATTCGAACCCACGGTGGGTGTTACCCCACACACGCGTTCCAGGCGTGCGCCTTCAACCACTCGGCCAACTCTCCAAGGAGTGAAATTATATCAAATTTCTTTAAGTTTTTTTAATATAGTCTCAAGTATAATTTCATCGTCTTTTGCTGGGGTTTTTATCATTTCTTTTTTACCGTCGTTATAGATTATTGAAATATTTTCATTATAATTTGAGATTGATTTTATGTTTTTTTCACTTGCAAGTATTTTGATTTTAATTTTTTCAATAAAATTTTGAGTTGGTTTATCAATTTTCCCAAATCTGTCAATTATTTCTTTTTCTATATCATAAACTTCTTCTAAGCTTTTAGCCTGAGAGAGCCTTCTGTAAAGTTCAAGTCTTAACCTGTCTTCTTTAATTATTTCGGAATTTAGATAAGCGTTAATGTTTAATTTTATTTCAATTTCTTTTTCTTTAATTTTTCCGCTGAGTTCCTTTAGCGTGTCTTCAAGCATTTTTATATACATAGAATAACCAACACCTTTAATCTGTCCTGACTGCTCAGCCCCGAGTATGTTCCCTCCGCCCCTTATTTCAAGGTCTCTGAGTGCCAAAATGCTTCCGCTTCCAAGAAATGAATTTTCTTCAAGGGCAATAAGTCTTTTTTTAGCATCTTCGCTGAGTTCTTCTTTACTTTTTACAAGAAAATATGCATAACCTTCATATTTACCTCTTCCTACTCTTCCTCTAATCTGATGCAAATCTGCAATTCCAAATCTATCTGCATTTTCAACAATCACCGTATTTACATTTGGAATATGAATTCCACTTTCTACTATTGTAGTAGTTAAAGCTAAATCATATTTTTTATTGATAAAATCAATCAGTCCTTTTTCTATTTGATTAGAAGTTAGTTTTGCGTGAAGTGTTAGAATTCTTAGATTTGGCAGAATTTTTAAAAGTTCTTCTTTTTTATGTTCAATATATGCAATGTTATTGTAAATATAAAAAATCTGACCGCCTCTTCGTATTTCTCTTAAAATAGCTTCTTTTATTACATTTTCATCCCACTCTTTTACAAATGTTTTTGTGCTTTGTTTTCCTTTTGGGGCAGTTTCCAGGGTGCTTAGGTCTTTTACTTTGCTAAGTGCCATATTAAGGCTTCTTGGAATCGGGGTTGCGGACATATAAAGAGTATGGACTTTTTCTGAAAGTTGTTTTAATTTTTCTTTTTGTTTTACTCCAAATTTGTGTTCTTCATCAATTATTACAAGTCCAAGATTTTTGTATTCCACATTGAGTCCGGCATGTGTTGAAATTAAAATATCAATTTCGCCTTTTTTAACTTTTTCTAAAATCTCTTTTTTTTCTTTAGCTGATGTGAATCTGTCAAGTTTAGCGATTTTTATTTCAGGATAATTTGCAAATCTTTCTTTAAAACTTTGATAATGTTGGTTTGTAAGAATGGTGGTGGGGGAAATTACTGCCACTTGATAGTCGCTTTTTGCAACAATAAAACTTGCGACCATTGCAACTTCCGTTTTACCAAATCCGACATCTCCGCTAAGAAGCCTGTCCATTATTTTTGTTTTGAAATCATTTATTATTTCATCAATTGCTTTTTTCTGGTCGGGAGTGTGAATAAAGGGTGCTTCTTTTATAAACTCATCAACCCCTTCAAAATCAAGCTCAAACGGTTTAGAAATTGCCCTTTTGGCTGAGAGTTTAATAATATCGGCAGCCATTGCATAAATTTTTTCTTTGATTTTTTCTCTTTTTTTAGAAAAGCTGCTTTTTCCAAGCCTGTCAAGCTGAGGTATTACGCCTCCAGGGGCTATATATTTTTCTATCAAGTCAAGGTTTTCAACAGGCAAAAGCAGTTTATCATCATTTGCATATAAAATTTGGGCAAATTCACTGACTTTCCCTAAAACTTCAATTTTTTTAAGTCCTAAAAATTTACCGATTCCGTGTTTTTCATGAACTACAAAATCGCCTTTTTTAAGTTCATCAAGTGCTAAACGGAAATTCTTTTTCTTTTCAAATTCAGGAGGATTTAGTGAAATTATTATTTTATCAGGACAGCTGATATTAATTACTGCATCGCTTTTTATCCATTTAACAATAGGGACTTTTAGTTTTACAAATTCATAAAGATTGTATTCTTTTAAATAGACTTCATTTTTTGCAACTATTTCTAAAGGAGTTTTTTCATTGTAAGTGAAATTATCTATTTTTATTTTATTATCTTCAATATTCCAGTTTATATCTTTGCAGTTACCGTTTGGAATAATCTCAGCTTCAAATATTGCCGGGTTAATTTCTGTGTGGAATTCTTTATATTCTTCCAAATCCTCAGTTAAATCTTTTACTAAAACAAAATCGTTCAGATAATTTCTGTCTAAATACCAAAAACCAAGTGAATAAAAATCTTTATAAAATGTTGAAAATTCACTTTTTTGACATTGCTCTAAAATCTCATTATATTCTTTTTCATTAAGTGCTGCAATGGCCGGAATTATTGAAAACTCTTCAATTTCTTCAATACTTTTTTGAGTTGTTTCATCAAAAGTCCTAATGCTTTCAATTTCTGTATCAAACAGGGCAATTCTTATTGGTTTTTCACTATTAATAGGCCAAATATCAAAAATATCACCCCTGAAACTTACTTCCCCTTTTTCACTTACAATATCAACCCTTTCATATCCCCAGTATATCAGCTCTTTTTTCAAATTTTCCAAATCAATTACATCTGCAAATTCAAGGGTAATTGATTTGTAATATTTTTTGCTTGGCAGTTTTTTTAAAATTGTAGAATAGGGTGAAATGAAGTAAGCATTTTCATTATAATATTTATATAAAGCATTATTTAGTTCAAATATTTCATTTCTAAAACTTCTCAAATCATCTCCAAAACTTGCCCTAAAATCCGGAAAAACAGAATAAGGGATTTTTAGATATTTAAAAACTTCTCCTATTAACAAAGCTTCTTTATAGTTCGTTGTAACAATATTTTTTTTATTTTTTTGTAAAAATTCATAAACTTTTGCCTGCAAATTCTCTCCTTAAAAACTCTTCCACAACCGAAAAACTTCCAAATACAAGCATTGGCTTTTCTATACCTTTATAATCTTCAACTTCAATTCCAAGATTTTTAGCAACTTCTTTTATTTTTTCTTTATCTTCAATTCTTTCGTTTTTTACATTAATTAAGTATAGTTTTTTTATTTTTGGTTTTAAAATTTTTAAAATTTCTGTGTAATTTTTGTCTTTATATGTGTTATAAACTAAATTTACTTTTTTATTGAGTGTTTTTACAATTGCATTTGCAGCAAGCGGATTGTGGCCCACATCAATAAATAAATCTTTTTCAATCTCCTGCATTCTGCCTGGAAGTATTAAATCCTCTATATCTTTTATGCTAAAAGGAATTTTTTCTTTTTTCAAAAAGCTCATTGCTAAAAGATAATTGTCAAAAAGAAAATCTGCAAATTTAAATTCTTTTTTAAGCTCATTTATTTCATTCTTTTCAAAAAAATCCAGATAATCATAAATCTTTGCATTTGGTTTTAATTTTTTAGCGTATTCTAAAATTGTCCATTCTTTATTTTTCATTTTCAATTTATTTACTTGTTTTCCAATAATCGCTTCTTTATCAATTGCATGTAGTTTTGTAGTGGCTATTTCTTTTATTGAATTTCCCAAAAAATTTTGGTGATCAAAATCAATTGGGGTAATTAGGGTTATCTTTTTATCAAAAACATTTGTAGCATCAAACTCCCCTCCAAGACCAGCTTCCAAGATTACAAAATCCAAATTTTCAAATGCAATGGCCGCAAGCAGGGTGGTATATTCAAAATAACTCAAAGCCTCGCTTATTTTTTTGGGCAAAAGTTTTTGAAGGTGTGAGTGTGCTTCTTCAAGCGCTTCATCACTTATATTCTTACCATTTATCCATATTCTTTCGTTAAATTTGAGTATATGAGGGGATGTATAATGCCCTACGCTGTAGTCTCTTTTTAAAAGTGTATGAGCTAAAAAGCGTCCGGTTGAGCCTTTCCCGTTTGTGCCTATAATATGTATTAACGGTTTTAGGTTAATTTTATCCTTTATCAAATTATATGCTTTTGGCATTCTTGTTATATCTATTTCTTTATAAAAGAGAGGTTTTTTTTCTAAAAACTCTTTAACATTTTCCATTATACATTATCCATTATGCACATATTAATTGCATTTGTCTTCTGCACAAACTTTGTTTCTTCCATTTTTTTTGGCTAAATATAATCTTTCATCTGCTTTTTTAAGTAGTTCTTCTTTTGAAGAAACTTCACCCCTTTCCGCTACCCCTCCAGAAATTGTTATAGGAATTCTAGTGTTTTTATACATAAATTTTGTTTTTTCTACAATACTTCTTATTTTTTCAGCAAATTTATAAGCCCCATTTTTATCGGTATTTGGTAAAATTGCTACAAATTCTTCACCTCCGAATCTTCCTATCATGTCAATATCTCTTGCATATCTTTTAAATAGAAGTCCGAGTGATTTTAAAATTACATCTCCCGCATCATGTCCGTATGTATCATTTACATTTTTGAAATGGTCTATATCAAAAAACACTACAGAATAATTTGTTTTATATCTTTTATAGGCAGATTCCTGTTTTTTTAATTCATCTTCAATTGCTTTTTTATTTGCGATTTCAGTTAAATAATCTGTTTTAACTTCATTTGATAATTTTTTTACTTTTCCTTCAAGATATTTTATTTTTTCTTTGAGTTTTTTGATTTCTTCATCCTCTTTTTTAATTTCACAGCTGAAATGATTAAGTTCTCCGTCAATTGATTTTGCAATGTTTAAAAGTTTTTCTTTAATGGTTTCAAAATTTTCTTCATCATGTCTCCAGTTTTGAATTTCAATGGTAATATTTTTTATTTCATTAGATGAATCATCTGTTTTTTGAAGGATTTTTAATATTTTAATAGAAAGTCTCTCAGCAATTTTGTCCAAATCCCTTATTTTTCTTTTTAACTCTTCTTTATCAAGTTTTATTCTTTTATCAGTCAATATTTTAAGATCCTCGGCAAATGCTTTTGTGAAAATAAATGAAGAATCTTCTTTTAACTGTTTTTTGAGCATTGCCACTTCATCATTCATAAATGGTGCATAACTTGGGGTTAGGGTATAGATGATTGAATCGACTAAAAAATCATATTTAGGGTTTTCTTCAAGTTTTTCAAGCAGTTTATTTATTATTTCAATTGCATCTTCATATTCTGCACCCGATATTTTTTTTGCTTTTTTAATTATAGTGTCGTCAAAATTATCTATAAAATCAATCCATTCGCTTCTAAGTTTGGAGAATTCTTCATTTGTCAAATTCGGTTTTATGAAATCAAGATGTTTTAATGCCATTTGTTTACTTTTTAAAATAGGTAAAATTGCTATAACATCAAGGGCTCTTTTAGTGTATAAGAATAATTCTTCTAAGTTTTCTTTTTGTTTATCCGGATTGACCCTGTTTAAATAATTTATTAAAAATAAAACAAGTTCATCTAAATTTTGTATATTATAATTTTTGGCAATTGCTTGATATTTTTTATCAAGTTTAGCAATATATTTTGAAACTTTATTACAATCATCTATAATGACGTTATATTTTTTTGCAGTTTTACAAAATTCTTCTTCATATTCTTTTGGAGTAAAAACATAACCTTTGTTTTTAAATTTAATAAGAGCCTCTTTAGCTATTTTATTTAGATTCATTTATACCGTCCTTTGTAATTAGGGCAATTAACTTATTTAATGCGTTGATTGAAGATCTCTTGAATGCATTTAATTTTATTTGGTCATTTATAACGCTGTTTGCGGAAATTGGGAAATCATAAAAGCCGTTTACGATATAGGTTCTTTTTTTGTGTTTTTTATCGATTATTTCTGCTTTCAAATTAACAGAACTTCTATATAAAATAGGATATCCGTTTTTATCATAATCCAGTGGGTCAAGGGAAGAGGAAATAATTGACAAATTTATAGTTGTATTAATATTACTATCTGAAATGTCAGCGTTAAAAAGGGTATAAACAGCTTCGTTTAATGCATCTTTTAAAAAAACATTTTCCTGAGGAGATTTTACATCTATATTTACAATAGCATTTATTTTATTTCCGATAATGTTTTTTTGATAAGTGCTGCTTGGTTTATATCCACAGGCAGTAAAAAAAATTAAAAAGAAAAAGAAAAGATATTTTTTAATTTTTTATCCTTTTACAACAAAATTGATCATTCTTTTTGGAACAAATATTTCTTTTACTATCTCTTTTCCATCAAGATATTTTTTAACTGCTTCTTTTGCTTTTTCTATAATTTCTTCTTTTGAAGCTGATGTACTTACACTGATTTCCGCTCTTTTTTTACCGTTTACACTTACAGGATAATTAATTTCATCTTTAACTAGTGCGCTTTCATCTATTTTTATTTCTTTGAAGTTGTTTCTGTTAAAGAGTTTTTCACTGATTTCACTTGTAATATGAGGGATTATAGGCTCTAATACATTCATTAAAATCCAGTAACCTTCGGTATAAACATCTTTGTTGTCAATTTTATTTAATGCATTTAAAGATTCCATTGCACTTGCGATTAATGTATTGAATGCAAAAGTTTTTTCATAAGTCTCTTTTGCCCTTTTTAATGTTTCATAAACTTTTCTTCTGGCTTCTTTTTCCTCTTTGGTCAGTTTGCTTGTGTCAATCTGAGGGATTGTGTTGGTGTTATAGCATTTCTCAGAGTTTATATAAAGTCTATTTAAAAATCTGTATGCTCCCTCAACCCCGCTGTCGCTCCATTCAAGTTCTTGCTCAGGCGGTGCTGCAAAAAGAATAAACAGTCTTGCTGTATCGGCTCCGTATTTTTTGATGATATCGTCTGGATCGACCACGTTTCCTTTAGATTTACTCATTTTAGCGCCGTCTTTAAGTACCATTCCTTGAGTTAGTAATCTTGCAAAAGGTTCATCCACACTTACATATCCAAGGTCTCTTAGGGCTTTTGTGAAAAATCTAGCATAAAGCAAGTGTAAAATGGCATGTTCTATTCCGCCGATATACTGGTCAACCGGCATCCAATATTTTTCGTCCTCTTTTCTAAATGGCACATCTTTGTATTTATGAAAATCGCTTACATATCTAAACTGATACCAGCTGCTTTCCACAAAAGTATCCATTGTATCAGTTTCTCTAATTGCATCTCCCCCGCATTTTGGACATTTTGTATATTTCCAGGTCGGGTGTGTTTCAAGCGGATTTCCGCTTCCTGTAATTTCCACATCTTCCGGCAAGGTAATTGGCAGATTTTCAATTTTTTCAGGAACAATACCGCATTTTGGACATTTTACAAAAGGAAGCGGTGCTCCCCAGTATCTCTGACGGCTTATCCCCCAGTCTCTTAGTCTATAATTTGTAACTTTTTTGCCAAGTCCTAATTCTTCAAATTTTTTAATAATAGCTTCTTTTGCTTCAGTGTTTTTCATACCGCTAAATTCACCGCTGTTTATTAAAATCCCCTCTCCTGTATAGGCTTTAGTTTTATCAAGTTCTCCTTTTTCAGGTTTTATAACCCATTTGATTGGAAGGTTAAATTTAATTGCAAATTCAAAATCCCTTTCATCGTGGGCAGGAACCGCCATTACAGCTCCGCTTCCGTATTCTACAAGAACAAAATTCGCCATCCATACCGGTACTTTTTCGCCGGTTAGAGGATGAATTACATCAATTCCAAGATAACATCCGTCTTTTTCCATTGCCTGTCTATCTTTTGGCAGTATGCTTCTAATATGTCTTACTTTTTTTTCTGTCTCTTCGTCAAAAAGTTTATTTTCAAGCATATAGTCAATTATCGGATGTTCTGGTGCAAGTGCTGAGTAAGTTACTCCATAGATAGTGTCTGGTCTTGTTGTAAATACTTCATATCCGTCAAATTTATTATTAAGTTTATTTTTACTTTCATCTGTTAGATTGAATTTAAACTGAAGACCTGTGGATTTTCCAATCCAGTTTTTCTGCATTGTAAGAACTCTCTCAGGCCATCCGTCTTTTATTTTTTCCATATCATTTAAAAGTTCTTCTGCATATTTTGTAATTTTAATATACCAGCCCGGAAGTTCTTTGATTTCAATCGGATTGTCACATCTCCAGCAGCAGCCGTCAATTACCTGTTCGTTTGCCAAAACTGTATGACAAGTTTCACACCAGTTTACTTTTTGAGTGCGTCTCTCAAGAAGCCCATTTTCATAAAATTTAATAATAAATTCCTGCTCCCACCTTGTATAATCAGGGTCACTTGTTGCAAATTCCCTTGTTTTTGAAAAAGAAAGCCCAAGAGAAGCAAGTTCTTTTCTCATATAATCAATATTTTCATAAGTCCATTTTTTAGGATGAATCCCATGTTTAATTGCCGCATTTTCAGCCGGCATACCAAAACTGTCCCATCCGATTGGGTGAAGAACGTTATATCCTGTTTTTCTATAATATCTTGCAAGTGCATCACCTATTGTATAGTTTCTGACATGTCCCATGTGAATTCTGCCGCTTGGGTATGGGAACATACTTAAAATATATTTTTTAGGTAAAGTTTTATCTTCTTTTGGCTCAAATGCTTTTTCAGCGTCCCATTTTGCTTGCCATTTTTTTTCTATTTCATTTGGATTATATTGCATTTATTCTCCTTTAGTCCCAATCAATATTTTTTGTTTTTGCAATTTCAATAAAGCTTAAAATAATTGTTACTATATTTGCAATAAGTGCACCTATTGCCATTGCATAGGCTGCTTCTAAATCGTTTTTAATTTCAAGATAAATAAAAGCCGGGATTAAATGTAAATCAGCCACCAGACTTGCTGCAAAAAGCTCAGCAGCAACTATATTTTTTACACCAATTTTTAAAATTGTTGAAATAAGATTCAAACTTAATGCAATAAAAAGGGCCACTTTATTATGGTCATATAAAAAACCAGCCACGCTTGTTAAACTCATTAATTGAAAAAATACATATATCACTTTTCCCCAGTCCATATTTACTCCCTCACTTATTTAATCATTATACATTTTTTATCAATTATACCACTCCGCCCTGATACATTTCGCGCAATTTTTCTTTTTCTCTTTTTCTTTTTTCAATTTCTGCCAGTCTTTTTCTATAATCATCAATTTTAAATCCTAGCCAGATGAGCAGAGGTGAGGCTATAAAAATAGAACTATATGTACCGACAATAATTCCAACAAGCAAGGTAAAACTAAAAGGTCTTATTATTTCTCCCCCGAATAAAAAAAGTGTCAGTACAACAAAAAATGTTGTAAGTGAAGTTAAAACGGTTCTGCTGAGTGTTTTTGAAATAGCCTCATTAATAAGGGTTGCCAAGTCATTTACTTTTGAATCTCTTACCTGTTCCCTGATTCTGTCAAATACAACTATTGTATCATTTAAAGAATATCCCATAAGGGTTAAAATAGCAGCTAAAACGTCTAAATTTGTTTCAATCCCAAAAAAACTTACAGCTCCAAGTGAAATAATTGTATCGTGAAAAAGAGCTAAAACACTGGCTAAGGCAAAACGCCATTCGAATCTAAATGCAACATAAATTAAAATACCTATAATTGAGAAAATAAAGGCGTTTAATCCTTTTTCTTTTAATTCGTTTCCAACTTTTGCCCCTACAATGTCTACCCTTCTTATTTCTGCATTTCCGAGAGGTTTAAGTAAATTTTTTATTTCATTTTCAAGTGATTTTTGCACGTCGTTTGATACCGCATTTACGTTAAGTCTTATTAATATTTCATTATTGTTTCCAAAAGTCGTCACATTTGGACTTGAGAATTTTTTAGAAACTATTTTTCTAATTTCTCCCAAATCTATCTGTTTATCAAATTTTACCTGAATTTCAATTCCGCCTTTAAAGTCGATACCCCAATTAAACCCTTTTGTAAAAATTGAAAAAAGACTTAAGGCTATTAAAATTAATGATATAGAAATAAATATGTTTCTTTTACTCATAAAATCATATATTTTTTCACTTTTAAAAAGTTCCATTTTAAGCCTTCATACCAAAATGTTTCGGTGTAATTTTTTTACCGCCTGCTAGCAAATATTCCCAAATTCCGTGAGTTCCAAGAATTGCTGTCAGCATACTGGCGAGTATTCCTATTGCCATGGTAATTGCAAATCCTTTAATGGTTCCAGTTCCGTATGCAAAAAGGGCAATTGCCGCAATAAGAGTTGTAATGTTTGCATCCACAATAGCGCTCATTGCGTTTTTATATCCGCCTTCAATGGCTGTTTTTATATTTTTACCTTCTCTGATAAGCTCTCTTATTCTTTCATTTATAATAACATTTGCATCAACTGCCATACCGACAGTCAAAACTATACCCGCCATTCCAGGCAGTGTCAAAGTTGCACCAAACAGAGCCATTATTGCAATAATTAAAAACAGGTTTACTATAAGAGCGATGTCTGCAATAATTCCGGCTAGATTGTAATACCACGCCATAAAAATTACAACTATTACAAATCCGCTTATTAGTGCAATAAGAGATTTTTTAATACTATCAGCCCCAAGGCTTGCACCGACACTTCTTTGTTCAAGCAGTATTACAGGTGCTGGAAGTGAACCGCTTCTTAGGGCAATTGCAAGTACGTGGGCTTCTTCCGGGCTTCCTACGGTAATCTGACCGCTTCCTCCCCCGATTCTTTCCTGAATTACAGGTGCTGAATAAACTTTGTTATCCACTACAATTGCAAGTCTTTTTCCTACATTTTTTCCTGTAAAGTCACCAAAAATTGCAGCTCCCTGAGAATTCAGCGTAAAGAAGATTGCAGGTTGGTTTGTTTTTTGTGTAAATCCAACCGTTGCATCTGTTATCATACTTCCATCAAGTACAGGTGGAGTTTTAAGTAAATACTTTCTGTTAGGGTTATCTTTGCTAGGAAGCAAGATATCTCCGTACTTTGCAGCATCTTTTGGTGTTACGGCTTTATGTTCATCATCTACTGCATATAGTTCAAGGTGTGCTGAAGTTGAGATAAGTTTTTTAATGGAATTTTTTTCTTTTTGGGTTTTTATTCCAGGAAGCTCTACTACAATTTTATCTTTTCCCTGTTTAGTTACACTAGGTTCTGCCAGACCGAATGCGTCAAGTCTGCTTCTGATTGTTTGAATTGCTTGATTTAGCGCATCTTCTCTTGTTTTTTCAATTTCTTTAGGAGTTAGTTTTACTATATATAAAATTCCTTCTTTTGTATGTTTTTTGATGACCTGGGTGCCTTTTAATTTTTTTAAAATTTCGTCCATTTTGGGTGCATCATCTTTATCAATGAGTTCAAAACTCAAAGTTTTGTTATTTACTTTTAAGTTGTCTATAAATATCTCTTTTTTATTAGTTATATATTTAATTGTAGATGCAAAAGTTTTAATTTTGCTTTTGACAGCTTCATCCCCTTTTACACCTAAAACCAGATATATTCCGCCCTGCAAATCAAGACCAAGATTTACTTTGGGTTCTTTTCCGATAAAAGATGGAATAGTGAAAGCTATTCCAAAAAGGGCTGCAAAAATAAAAATAACTAATCTATAGTTTAGTTTTTTCATTTTTCTTCTTCAAATTTTCTTGCCACTGCTGCTTTATCAATTTTTACTTCTACGTTATCTGCGATTTTTGCTTTAATAAAATCAGGTTCGTTTTTTACAACTTCTGCAATAATTCCGCCTGTTGTTATGATTTTATCGCCTTTTTTCAAATTTTCCACCATTTCTTTATGTTTTTTTGCCTGTCTTTGTTGTGGTAAAATTACAAGCAGATAAAAGATTGCAAATAAAATAATAAGAGGTAATAATGATGCTATCAAACTCGGTTGACCTGCCGCCGGTGCTGCTGCGTATAAAAAATTCATGTGTATCCTTTTTTAGACGATATTTTAACACAAATTCTTTAATTGTAGCAACTTTTGTTTCGTTACCTATTTATTTAAACTTTTTTTTATTAAAATTTGGAAGTACTGATAATTTTTTAACTGAATTTATTTTTACATTTTTGTTGCTTTTAGCTTTATTCGTTTTTTTTTACAAAAAACATTCATTTTTCCAGACAGGATTTTTTATAGGAATTTTTTGGTTTTACTGGATTGGGCTTAGTTTCAGATTTTATAACCTGACTTTTTTAATTCCTTTTGTGATTTTGATTATAGGACTTTTTTACGGAAGTGTTTTTTGGTTAATTAAAAAAATTGAAAGTTTTATTAAAAATGTTTATCTAAAAAAAATTTATTATATTTTGATTTTTACTTTTGCTTTTGATTATCTAACTCCATTTACATTTGACTGGTTAAAACCCGAAATATTGTTTGTAAACAGTTTTTACGGTGTGGACAAAATAACTTTGTTTATTGTATTTTTTAGTATTTTGTTTTATGAAATAGATAAAAAATTTTTGTTATTACTTTTTATTCCTCTTTTTTTTATTTCAAAACCCCCTGATTTACCGGATTTAAGAATATATTTAGCATCCACAGATATACCGCAGAAATTAAAATGGCAAAAAAGATATATTTCTTTTGAAATTGAAAATAATTTTAAGCTTATAAATAAAGCAATGAAAAGAAATTTTGATGTTGTTGTTTTGCCTGAGAGTGCTTTTCCCCTGTTTTTGAATTTACATAAAGATTTAATGGACAAATTAAAAAATTTATCTTTTAAAATTATAATTGTCACGGGAGCACTTCATTATAAAAATAAAAAATATTTTAATTCCACTTATGTTTTTGATAAAGGTAAGGTTAAAATTTTGGATAAACACTTGCTTGTGCCTTTTGGAGAATATATACCTGTTCCTTTTTTTGAAAAAGAAATTAATCATATATTTTTTGGAGACAGCAGCGATTATTCCACAAGTAAGAATTTTGGAGAATTTGAAATAAAAAATTATAAATTTATAAATGCAATATGTTACGAACTTACAAGTGAAGACTTATATAAGTTAAAACCGAATTATGTTATTGGAATGAGTAATTTGGCATGGTTTAAACCTTCCGTTATACCAAGTTTACAGGAAATGCTTATAAAAATTTATGCAAGAAAATATAAAAAAATCGTTTTTCATTCAATTAACGGCTTTAAAAGTGAAATAATTCGATAAATTTTTTAGCTTTTTTCTTCATAGTCTTCTAATTTTATTTTTACACCAATTGTATCGGTTGAATCTTGGTTTTGATTTATATAAGCATATTTCAAAAAAATTTCAATACACTAATTGTATCGGTTGAATATGTATTATCCATGTTCTTTTATTTCAATTCTTCAAAAATTTCAATACACTAATTGTATCGGTTGAATAATAAAGCCTTATTAAATTCTTTCGCCTTTAAACATATTTCAATACACTAATTGTATCGGTTGAATATTTATAATCCTGCTGATAGTGCAGGAGCGAAAGAACTATTTCAATACACTAATTGTATCGGTTGAATGTTTAAGTATCCGCAGAGTGTAAAGGGGTAAGGGAATTTCAATACACTAATTGTATCGGTTGAATCTCTCTTTCAGCATACTACAAAAAGCAGCAGAGGCTATTTCAATACACTAATTGTATCGGTTGAATGGTTTAGTAAATTAGTAA